>JAADEQ010000020.1 GCA_013153345.1 Campylobacterota bacterium
TAATAGCTAGCGGACTGATATATGCTGGCGGTGATATTGCTCCTGTTGAACCTGTTCAAGAGCCAGTAGTGCCAGCAGCAGCTCCAGCAGCATGTGATTTTTGGGGAAGCATTGGTTTTAGATATGATTTTAATGATGATGATACAGATGATACTGAGTTTGGAGATGCAGAAAATAACAGATTTCTTGGAACTGTAGTATTAGGTGGTGAAAAAGAGATTGGATATGGGTTTGGAATTGGTGCTGAGCTTGCAGGAAGTTTTTTAACTGATGGAGAGTTTGATAAAATCCCAGGAGTTGATAGAGAGAATGCAGAAATTTCTCAATTATATGCAACTTATAAATATGGAAATACTGCAATTAAAGCAGGGCGCCAAGAGCTTCCAAAAGCAGTAAGTCCTTGGGCATGGTCTGATAGAACAGTTGGAAGAATTGATAGAGCATATAATGGAGTTACAGTTGTAAATACTGATTTAGCTGATACTACTTTAGTTGGTGCTTGGATTAGAAGTTATGTAGATAGAGATGATGATATCAAAATTGGTGATAAGGGCCTATTTATGCTAGGGGCAATTAATAAGTCTTTAGCAAATACAACTTTAAGTGGAGCAGCTTATTATATTCCAGATTTTCAACCAGATGTAGATGCATCTTCTGTATGGGCGGCAGCAGAGACTAAATTTAATAATTTTGATTTAGGACTTCAAGCAGCATATGCTGATGTAGATGCTGATGGATTAGATAGTACTTTTGGAGTTGCTGGATATGTTGGAACAAACTATAATGGATTAGATGCAAAACTAACTCTAGCTTATATTAATGATGGTGATGCTCCATTAAACCTTGGTGGAACTAGTGGATTCTGGGGTAATGTAGGATATGCAACATATGGTATTGATAATATTTTAGGAAATGGAAGTTTAGGTGGAGATACTGTTGGTGAGAAGCAAACAATTGCTAAACTAGATTTAGGATATACTCTACCAAATAATTATGGAAGAATTTATGGTGGAGCTGCTTATATTCAATATGATGAAGATATGTATGATAAAGCAGTTGCAGGAAGAGTTGGATATAGCTTTAATCTAAAAGGTATGGATGCAAGAATTGAATATAGATATACTAAGCTAGATGAGATGAATGGAGATGAAGAGAAACATCAAAAAGTTAGACTTGAAGGAATCTATAAGTTCTAATTTTTCCTAAGAGGCTACTCTTTGCCTCTTTTTTCTTCTTATTTTCTATTTTCTTCAATTTTTAATTTATTTTCTATTAATTTATTAACAATAATTTAACAATATTGTGATATACTTGTTATATAGAAACAACAAGGAGATTATAATGAAAAGAGGAGTATTACTTTCATTAATAGCTAGTGGATTAATTTATGCAGGTGGAGATATTGTTCCAGTTGAGCCAGTTCAAGAGCCAGTAGTTCCTGCAGCAGCAGTAGTTCCAGCAGCGTGTGACTTTTGGGGAAGCGTTGGATTAAGATATGATGCAAATGATTTTGATACAGATGATACTGAGTTTGGAGATGCAGAAAATAATAGATTCTTATCTACTATTGTATTAGGTGGTGAAAAAGAGATTGGATATGGGTTTGGAATTGGTGCTGAGCTTGCAGGAAGTTTTTTAACTGATGGGGAGTTTAATAAAATTGAGATTAGAGATGAAGATGGAATCCTTCTAGGCTATAGAGAGACTGAAGATGCAGAGATTTCTCAATTATATGCAACTTATAAGTATGGAAATACTGCAATTAAAGCAGGACGTCAAGCACTTCCAAAAGCAGTTAGCCCTTGGGCATTCTCTGTAAGAGATTTAGGGATGCTAGAGAGAACTTATGATGGAATTACAATCGTAAATACCGATTTAGCTGATACTACTTTAGTTGGTGCTTGGATTAGAAGTGTAGCTGATGGTACTGAGGATACTAAAATTGGTGATAAGGGCCTATTTATGGTAGGGGCAATTAATAAGTCTTTAGCAGATACAACTTTAAGTGGAGCAGCTTACTATATTCCAGACTTTGAGCCAGATGTAGATGCATCTTCTGTATGGGCAGCAGCAGAGACTAAATTTAATAATTTTGATTTGGGTCTTCAGTTAGCTTATGCAGATATTGATAAAGATGGATATGATAGCACTGTTGGGGTTGCTGGATATGTTGGAACTACTTATAATAACCTAAAGGCTAAATTGACTTTGGCTTATATTAATGATGGAAATGCTCCACTTAGCTTAAATAGATATGGAGCAACTGATTTATATGCACCATCTTCAGGATTTTGGGGAGGTACATATAGATTATTTGGTGGAAGCTCAAATCCAGCTCTTGGAGAGCAAAAGATTGCTAGATTGGATGTAGATTATAATATTCCAGGTTATGGAACAATCTATGCAGGAGTAGCTGCTGATGAGCCAGATAATGATGATAAAGATACAGCAGTAGCAGCAAGAGTTGGATATAAGTTTAAGACTTTAGGCTTTAATAATAAAATTGAGTATAGATATTATGATGACTTTGATGGAAATACTAAACAAAGAGTTAGATTGGAGACTATCTATAAATTCTAAAAGCAAGATTTTTCTTGCTTTTAATCTTCTTCCCTTTCAAAGATGATATAATTAGCCTAAAAAAGGCTACTAATGTCAAAAAGACTCCATTTAATTTCACTTGGATGTAATAAAAATTTGGTTGATAGTGAGGTTATGCTTGGAAAATTAAAAGATTATAAGATTGTAAATGAGCCTAAAGATGCAGATGTAATAATAGTTAATACTTGTGGATTTATTGAGGCTGCAAAGGCTGAGTCAATAAATGCAATTTTAGAGGCTCACAATCAAAGAAAAAAAGATTCGCTTTTAGTTGTTAGTGGGTGTTTGAGTCAAAGATATAAAGATGAGCTTATAAAAGAGCTGCCTGAGGTTGATATATTTACTGGTGTTGGAGATTATGATAGAATTGATGAGTTAATCTCTTTAAAAAAGAGCTCTTTTTCTCCGCAAGTTTATTTAAGCAGCGAAAACTCACCTCGCATTATTACCAACTCAAACTATCATGCCTATATTAAGCTAAGTGAAGGGTGCAATCAAACTTGCTCATTTTGTGCAATTCCAACCTTTAAAGGGAAACTAAAATCAAGAACAATTGATTCTATTATAACAGAAGTTTGTAGTCTAATTGAGAAGGGATTTAAAGATTTTAGCTTTATCTCTCAAGATAGCTCGAGTTTTGGAAGAGATTTGGGGCTAAAGGATGCTTTAATTGATTTAATAAAGCAAGTTGAGTTAATGCCAGGAATTAAGAGTGCAAGAATTTTATATCTATATCCAACAACTACCTCTTTTGAGTTAATTGATGCAATTAGTGAATCACCAATTTTTCAAAACTATTTTGATATTCCAATTCAACATATTAGCAATAAGATGCTAAAGATTATGAAAAGAGGGCTTAATAGGGAAAAGACAATCAAGCTTTTGGAGTATATGAAATCAAAGCCAAATAGCTTTATAAGAACAGCTGTAATTGCTGGCCATCCAGGAGAGGATGAGAGGGATTTTTGGGAGCTTAAAGAGTTTTTAGAGGAGTTTGAGTTTGATAGGGTTAGTGTTTTTGAGTATTCAAATGAGGAAAATACTACTGCATTTAATATGAAGCAATTAGAGCCTAAAATTATCTCTCAAAGAGCTTCAATCTTAGGAGAGGTTGCAAAAGAATCGATGCAAAAGAGTTTAGATAAGATGGTTAATAAAGAGATTGAGCTAATTATTGAAGGAGTTAGCAAAGAGCATGAACTGCTTCTTAGTGCAAGAGATAAGAGATGGGCATTTGAGATTGATGGGGAGATATTAATTAATGATAGTAATGGTTTTGATGTAAAGAGTGGAGATTATTTTAGAGCAAAAGTTACTCAAATAGCAGACTCCTATCCTATTGCAACTTTACTTAAAAAAGTTTAGATAAAATAAAACTTCATAAATCAATAAAAGGAATATAATGAAAAAGATATTGACTGCTTTGGTGATTTTGTTCTCTTTTAATTATGCGCAAGAGGCAAATAGTTCACAAGCTACAACTCAGCAACAAAAGGCATTGAGTTTTAAGTTTAAAGATATTAATGGATTTGATATAAAAGTTACTGAGACAAAAGAGGGAATTAGATTTGATACTATTAAAGATAAAGATGTAATTTTATTTTTCTATATTTATGATGGGGCTCCATGTCAAAGGGAGTTGGAGCTATTTAGAGATTATCTAAAAGAGAATAAAAATGTAGAAATTGTAGCAATTGAGCTTAAGGGTCTTGATAGACAAAAGCTAAAGGAGTATGCAGCAAAGAAGAAGCTAGATAATATTCATATGGTAGTTGGAAAAGAGGCGATGGATTTTGTTCAATATATTGCATATAGAGCTCAATGGCCAGGGACTGTGCCTTTTATTATTATTGTTGATAAGGATGGAAAGGTTAAACATATCCAAATTGGAGCAATGGGGAAAGAGGAGCTAGATAAGGTATTAAAGAAGTAAAGGGCATAGATGAAGGGTAATGAGCATCTTTTGCGCTGGAAAAGCGCTATTGTTATGCTCGCTATTATTTTAGTAGTGGGTATTATTGATAATATATTTTTAACTTGGCTATTTTTTGGAGTTGTTTTATGGTTTGGAAGTATTGAGGCGGCTAGATTATTGAAATTGAATGATAAATTTCTCTTTTTATTGATTGCTATTGGATGGATAGGGGCTCTTTTTTTAACTCAGCCTATCTATACTATTTTTATTTTACTAATTATTTTTGCTAGCAAGTTAGCTTATGATAAAAGTGTTGATAAGAGAGGGTTTATTTTAATTTTATATCCTTTTAGTAGTTTAATTTTTATCTGGATGCTCTATTTAAACTATCATATGATTTCATTAGTTTGGCTATTGGTAATTGTTGCTTTAAGTGATGTTGGTGCTTATTATGTTGGAAGGGCAATTGGTAAAAGAGCATTTAGTCCAACTTCTCCAAAAAAGACACTAGAAGGGGTATTTGGAGGTGTTGGGGCAGCCACAATAGTTGGTTCTATCTTTATTAGTTCAACCTCTAATATCTCTTTTTTAGTAGCATTGATTTTGGCCTTTTTTACCTCACTAAGTGGGGTTTTTGGAGACCTTTTTGAGAGCTATTTAAAAAGAGAGGCTGGAGTAAAAGATAGTGGAGATTTAATTCCAGGCCATGGGGGAGTATTAGATAGAGTAGATGGGTATTTGTTTGCTGGAGTTATATTATATATTTTGTTGGAGCTATTTTAAAAAATAATTTAGAAAGAATTTAAGCAGATAGCTAAACAAAATAAAGTATAATCATAAAAAGATTTTTTAAAGGATATAGTATGATGCCAGGTGGTTGGGAACTTTTTGCAATAATAGTTGTAATTGTATTGCTATTTGGAGGAAAGAAAATCCCAGAGCTTGCAAAAGGGCTTGGAAAGGGGATTAAAGATTTTAAAAAGGCGATGAATGAGGATGAGACCCCTCAAGAGGTAGCAAAAAAAGAGACAAAAGAGATTGAAGAGAAAAAAGAGACTTCTAAAGTAGAGACTTCAACAAAAACAGAACAAGCTTAATCTTACCCCTTTTGGGGAAAATCTTTTATTAAGGCTTATTAGATGCAATTAAAATCTTTATTAAGTGAGGCTATTAGAGATAGTTTTAAAGAGCTTAATATTACTCCAAAAACTACCCAAGTTAATGAGGCAGCTAAACCAGAGTTTGGTGATTTTCAATATAATGGAGTGATGGCTTTAGCTAAAGAGCTAAAGGAGAATCCAAGAGAGATTGCTAATAGAGTTGCTTTGGTATTAAAAGAGAATCCACTATTTGAGAGGGTTGAGGTTGCAGGTCCTGGGTTTATTAATTTAAGGATAGATAAGAAGTTTTTGGAAGATAATCTTTTGCAAGCTTTAGATAGTAGAGCTGGAGTTAGAGAGAAAGAGGATAAGATTAGGGTTGTAGTTGATTATTCAAGTCCCAATATGGCAAAGCAGATGCATGTTGGTCATCTTCGCTCAACCGTTATTGGAGATGCTTTGGCTAATCTATTTGAGTTTTTGGGAGATGAGGTGATTCGTCAAAACCATATTGGAGATTGGGGGACTCAATTTGGAATGTTGATTGCCTATTTTGAGGAGAATGCAAAAGAGAGAGCCAAAGAGCTAAGTGATTTGGAGAGATTTTATCAAGCAGCAAAAAAGAGATTTGATGAGGATGAGGAGTTTGCAACTAAAGCTAGAGAGTATGTGGTAAAGCTTCAAAGTGGAGATAAGGAGTGTTTGAGGCTTTGGAGGGAGTTTATTGATACTACTTTGGCTCATACTCAAGAGATATATGATAAATTAGGAGTAAAGTTAGGGTTAGATGATGTGAGGGGGGAGAGCTTTTATAATAGTGATTTGCCTAATTTGGTAGAGGAGCTTGAGCAAAAAGGGGTTGCTAAGGAGTCTGAGGGTGCAAAGTGTATCTTTTTTGAAGATAAAGCGCCTTTGATTATTCAAAAAAAGGATGGAGGCTATCTATATGCCACAACAGATTTAGCTGCTATTAAATATAGGGTGCAAGAGCTAAAGGCTAAAAGAATCTCTTATGTTGTGGATGCTAGACAGAGTGAGCACTTTAAGCAGGTGTTTGAGACGGCTAAGAGAGCAAAAATTGTGGATGATTCAATTATATTAGAGCATATTGCTTTTGGAATGGTTTTGGATAAGAGTGGGAAGCCTTTTAAGACTAGAGAAGGTGGAACTATTAAGCTTAAAGATTTAATTGATGAGGCAGTTAGAAGAGCAAGAGAGATTATTGGAAAAGATAGAGATTATTCAGATGAGGAGCTTGAGCATATTGCAAAAGTAGTTGGGGTTGGAGCCTTAAAATATGCAGATTTATCTATTAATAGGCTATCTAATTATGTTTTTGATTGGGATAAGATGTTAAGTCTTGATGGAAATACCGCTTTATATATGCAGTATGCATATGCTAGAATTAACTCTATTTTAAGAAAGGCTCCTGAGATTGAGAGTAAAAAAGTAATTATTGGTGATGAGTTAGAGAAGAAGTTAGCATTAAAGATATTGAGCTTTGAGGATATTTTAAATAGAGCCTATATAGAGGCGATGCCTCATCTTATTACCAATTATCTTTATGAGTTGGCTGGACTTTTTATGAAATTTTATGAGAATAATCCTATCTTAAAAGAGGGAGTTAAGAGTGAGATTAGAGATAGTAGATTATTGCTTGCTAAGGCTACTGCAAATGTAATAAAGAAAGGGTTAAATATTTTGGGAATAGAGGTTGTAGAGAGGATATAAGTCTAGATGGATTAAGTTTGTTGATTATTTAGTTGAGATATAGCAACTTTTTTAACTAATTTTCCCATCTTTTGGGTTTGCTATAGAGATAATATTTTTTATCTCTTTATTTTTTTCAATATGGTAGCTTTGTTATGCGATAAAACTTTTAAGGTGGAACTGGAACTTGAGTAAAATAGTTACACTTTAGAAAAAAGAGGAGAGAGGGGAAAAAGAGGGCAAAAGATATAGTTAAATTGTAGATTTTTTAAAATTTGTTACAAACTGCTACACTATCTCTCATCACACTGCTCAATCTCTAAATCATTTAATACCTTTTCTATAAACTCTCCTGGAATTCTAGAGTGGACATATATCTCATCTGCAAACTCAATTGTAAAGCTTCCTCCTCCATTTGGATTTCTTTTGTGCATAACTTCTGGATGGACTCCAAACTCCTCTTCTACTTTGCCAATCTCATCACAAATTACTGCTCTATCCTCTTTATCTTTATATTCAATAATTAGGGTCATATACTCCTCTTCCATCTGAACCACAGCACTTCTATTATTACACCCCATATTAATCCTTTTTATTTTATTGTATCACAAATTCTATTTAAGTTTATAAACTATTAAATCTTTAAAGAGTTACTTTTTGAAAAGATGTAGTTAAAAAAATTTTAATTTCGTGTAATTTTTATACACTTTTTTTGAATTAATTTTTTTATGAGTAGCTTCTATAAAAGATTATAGGTAAAAGTAATTATAATAATTATACTTTTAATGATAAGGAGAGCCAAAGTGAATATACATGAGTATCAAGCAAAAGAGATATTTAGAAAATATGGCGTGCCAACTCCAAGAGGAGGAGTTGCATTTTCTGGGCCAGAGGCAAGAAAGGTTGCTGAGGAGCTTGGAGGAGATTTATGGGTTGTTAAAGCTCAAATTCACGCTGGAGGGCGTGGAAAAGCTGGAGGAGTAAAGCTAGCTAGAAGTTTAGATGAGGTTGAGAAGTTTGCAGAGGAGCTAATTGGAACAACGCTTGTAACTCACCAAACAGGACCTGAGGGTAAAGAGGTTAAGAAGGTATATATTGAAGAGGGAGCTGATATTAAGTCGGAGTATTATCTTGGAATGGTGCTTGATAGAGCTCTTGAGATGCCAGTTATGATGGCAAGTACAGAGGGGGGAATGGAGATTGAAGAGGTTGCTGCTAAAACTCCAGAAAAAATTATAAAAGTAGCAATTGACCCAACAATTGGTTTTCAAGGATTTCACGCAAGAAAATTGGCTTTTGGACTTGGGCTTGGAAAGGATGAGCAAAAAGAGTTTATAAAGTTTGCAAGTGCGCTTTATAATGTATATATGGATAATGATGCAGAGATGATAGAGATTAACCCATTAATTAAGACTGGAGATGGGAAATTTTTAGCGCTTGATGCAAAGATGGGATTTGATGATAATGCTCTTTATCGCCACCCAGATATCTCAGATATGAGAGATTTAGATGAGGAGGAGCCAACTGAGATTGAGGCTAAAAAGTATGGCTTAAGCTATATTAAGCTTGATGGTGATGTTGGATGTATGGTAAATGGTGCTGGGCTTGCAATGGCTACAATGGATATTATTAAGCACGAAGGTGGAGAGCCTGCAAACTTCTTAGATGTTGGTGGTGGAGCAAATCCTGATACAGTTGCAAAAGGGTTTGAGATTATTTTGAGTGACCCAAATGTTAAGTCGATTTTTGTAAATATCTTTGGTGGAATTGTTAGATGCGATAGAATTGCAAATGGAATCTTGCAAGCTACACAAAAAGTTGAAGTTAATGTGCCTGTAGTTGTTAGACTTGATGGAACAAATGCAAAAGAGGCAGCAGAGATTTTAAGAAATGCAAATATTAAAAATATTATTCCTGCAGAAAATTTAGAAGATGGTGCTAAAAAAGCAGTAGCAGCAGCAAAAGGAGAAGCGTAATGAGTATTTTAGTAAATAAAGATACAAAAGTTATTGTTCAAGGATTTACAGGAAAAGAGGGGACTTTCCATGCTCAGCAGTGTATGGATTATGGAACAAATATTGTTGGAGGGGTAACTCCAAACAAAGGTGGAATGACTCATCTTGGAAAGCCAGTATTTAACACAGTTGAAGAGGCGGTAAAAGCTACTGGAGCAAATGTTAGCTTGATTTTTGTTCCGCCTGCATTTGTTGCAGATGCGGTAATGGAGGCAGCTGATGCTGGAATTGATTTGGCAGTAATTATTACTGAGGGGGCTCCGGTTCGTGATATGATGTATGCAAAAATGTATGCAACAAAAAAAGGGATGAAGACAATTGGTCCAAACTGCCCGGGAGTTATTACAGCTGAGGAGTGTAAAATTGGAATTATGCCAGGCTTTATTTTCAAAAAGGGAAATGTTGGGCTTATCTCTAAATCGGGAACGCTAACTTATGAGGCGGCAAACCAAGTTTGCAATGAGGGGCTTGGAATTACAACTGCAGTTGGAATTGGAGGAGACCCAATTATTGGGCTAAGCTATAAAGAGCTTTTGCAGATGTTTGAGGATGACCCAGAGACTGAGGCAATTGTTATGATTGGTGAGATTGGGGGAGACCTTGAGATTCAAGCAGCAAAATTTATAAAAGAGAATATCAAAAAGCCAGTTGTTGCTTTTATTGCAGGTCAAACTGCTCCAAAAGGTAAAAGAATGGGGCATGCTGGAGCTATTATTAGTGGTGGTAGTGGAACGGCAGCAGAAAAAATGGCAGCACTTGAAGAGGCTGGAGTTAAAGTTGTAAAATCTCCAGCTGAGATTGGAAAAGCAGTTAGAGAGGTTCTATCTTAACCTCTCTAAATGTCACATTTAGTTACATTATTTAAAAAAATATAGAAAAAGATAGAGAAAAATTTGGAAAAATATAAGCTAAAGAGGATTTGGCTTTAAAAAGTGTTACAAAAGAGAAAAGAGAAGCTAAATATTTACTGCCTTAAATAGGCATTAAAGAGAGTTACCAAAAATTTGCGTCAATAGGTAACAAAGAATTCTAATTTTTATCATAAATTTGGGTTATTCATTTTGTCATTATTTAAGATTGGATATTCTTATTTCAGTGATAGGTTCACTATAAAACTTTAAAAAAATAAAAAGGGGAACAGATGTCTATAATGAAAGCTCCTGAGAATACTCCAGTTTGGACTGATGAGGATAGATGTAAGGCGTGTGATATTTGTGTTTCGGTTTGTCCAGCTGGGGTTTTAGCAATGCGTTATGAGCCGCACTCAGTGCTTGGTGCTATGATTACGGTTGTGCATCCAGAAAGTTGCATTGGATGTCAAGAGTGTGAGTTGGCTTGTCCAGATTTTGCTATTTTTGTAGCAGATAAGAAAGAGTATAAGTTTGCAAAACTTACAGAGCAAGCAAAAGAGAGACAAAAGAAAATTGTTGAAAATAACTATATGATGCTTGGTGCATAAA
>JAADEQ010000046.1 GCA_013153345.1 Campylobacterota bacterium
AGGGTGAGTTTAGTTATGAGATTGATGATGATTTTGATTTAAAAAAGATAAGCTTTTCTAAAATTTTAACTCCACTCTCTTTATCCTCTTTTACAATATATAACTCATCTCTTACTAGCTGAGGCTCAAATATAAAATCTTCAAACTCAAGCTCTTCTCCATCATACTTTAGACTATCAATAATAATGCTATCGCAAAATGTTTGAAGATAGCTCTCTCTTAAAACATCAAATTGGTCAAAATTTAGTGAGCAATCAATATAATCAAAGCTTATCTTTTTTAAATCAAAATCATCATCAATCTCATAGCTAAACTCACCCTCACCTTTATAGTGGCGAAATAGATATATATCTCCCTCTTCATCCTCACTCAAATCTATTAGCTCTAAAAACTCTCTATTTACTAAATTAAAATCTCTCTCCTCAATAATCTCCCCATCAATCTCTATCTCCACATTATCAAGTGAAGCCAACTTTATCTCAGTTGGCAATACCAATGAGTCTAACTCCCCACTCTCTAATAAATCTTGAACCACCTCATATAGCTCCTCTATCTTATACTCTGAATCTGGATTTAGACTCTTTAGACCAGTTGAGATATTATAAAAGTTTAAATTATCCAACTCTCCTCTAACAATCAATAAAGCCATTAGCTATCCTTTTAAAAATTTTTGCAATTATACTATATTGCCTTTGGCTTTTTATCAACAAAAGTAGCATAAACTACTTTATGCCTCTAATTTGATAGGTAATATCTCCTGCTCCAAATGCCACTACCACCCCATTATTATATGTTTTTATGCTATTGCCCTCTTTATCTAAAATATATATTTTATTATCTTTTTTTGTAACCCTATTTGCCATAATTGGATTATACTCTTTGAAGGCCTCTTCTAAATTAATCTCTCTTTTTTCTTCTCCAGCTGCCCAAATTGGCAAGATTGTTAACTCATCAACCCCTTCAAAAGCCTTAACAAACCCCT
Organism: Campylobacterota bacterium; assembly: GCA_013153345.1. Classification (GTDB taxonomy): domain Bacteria; phylum Campylobacterota; class Campylobacteria; order Campylobacterales; family Sulfurovaceae; genus JAADEQ01. The sequence continues at coordinate 983 of JAADEQ010000046.1, forward strand.
CTAAATTATCAGCAGTTCTACTATATTTATGAGGCTGCCAAATTGCATATACCCTATCAATTCCTAAAGCTTTAGCATAATCAAAAACCCCTTTTAGAGTCGCTTTAATCTCAGTTGGATGGTGGCCATAATCATCAATTACTATTAAATTATCATTTTGAATAATATCAAAGCGCTTCTTTATACCTTTATAGTTTAATAGATTCTTCCTAATAGCTTCAATATCCTCTCCACTATTTAGAGCTGCTAATATAGCTAAGGCTGCATCAACTGCTAGATGATATCCAAACCCATATACTCTAAACTCTCCAAAATCTCTTAGATTAAATTTTGTATAAGGGAGCTTATCAATTAAGATATACTCCACATCTTTTATATCTTTTGAGGGCTCTAAATAGATATTTTCTAAATCATTTTGGTTTGATAAAAACTCATCTTCTCCATTTAAGACTCTAATATCTGCTAACTCTAAAAAATCTCTATATGCTTGATAGAATCTATCATAATCATACTCATAATACTCCATATGCTCTGGCTCAACATTAGTAACCACTGCTAAGTGAGGATTTGAGTTTAAAAAGCTAGCATCTGACTCATCAGCTTCAAATACCACCTTTTTACTCTTTGAGGTTCTTACATTTGAGTTAAACTCCTTGCTAATTGCCCCAATTAAAGCGTTGCTATCTGGCATAATTGAGGCTAAAATTGCTGAGGTTGTGCTCTTTCCATGAGCCCCTGCAACTGCAAATACCTCAAAATCTTTTAAGATAAACTTTAGCGCCTCTTTTCTTGGAATTATCTTTATTCCAAGCTCTTTTGCCTTTTGATACTCTACATTATCTGGTTTTATTACAGCAGAATAGATTACTAAATCAGCCCCATTTACTGCATCTGGATGGTGTGGGATTGTAATTGAGGCGTTATAGTTTTGCTCTAAATCTTTAGTAATCTCTGTTTGGGCAATATCACTCCCGCTAATTTTGTGTCCAAAGCCTGCAAGAAATTTTGCTAAGGCTGAGAGTCCTATTCCACCTATTCCTATAAAGTGAATATGCATCACTCTTCCTTATTAGCTTCATTTAGCTTCTCAAGTCTCTTTTTGAGCTTAGAGACGCTATCTTTAAACATCTGAAGCAAAATATCAACAGGCTGGACAAAATCGGTTGTAAATACACTCTTTGGATTTTCAAAATTGCTCTCATCAATCTTTGCTAACTTATTAAAAAAATCCTCAAAGCTATACCCACTATCAATTGCAGCTGCATGAACCATCATCGCATCTTTTACCTCAAAATCCTCAATAGTGTGATAGAGGGCTAAAAATAGCTCAATTGCACTCTTTAAATCATTTTCACTAAACTTTTGAATTGCAAACTCATATATTCCTCTTGCTGCTGCCCAATCTTCAGGGTTATTTAAATCAAGCTTCTCACCCTTTTCTAATTTTTGAGCAATTGTACTAAAGGAGCCATCAACTATCTTTTGAAATAGCTCATTAATCTTATCCTCACCCTCTTGCAAAGCCAAATAGATATCTAAGAGTTGATAGGTCTTTGCTAAAGAGTTGCTACTTTTTACCTCCTCTTCTAAACTCTTTACCATCTCCTTAAACTCAGGATTACTCTTTAACTCTTCAATATTAATCTCTTCCATAAAACTCTCCTAAAAATTTTTTTATTCTCAAAGCTGCCTCTTTGATAATCTTTGGCTCATATACCAAAGCTAAGCGCCAATAATCTTTGCCAGCTCCTTCTCTTCCCAAAAACTCCCCTGGAAGCACTTTGATATTATACCTTTTATAGAGCTCCTTTGCCCCTTTTAGGGCATCTTTGACCTCTAGCCATATATAAAAAGTTGCCTTTGGAGTAGGAATCTCAAAGATATTGGCTGCAATTTGAAGATTTTTATTATAAATCTCTCTAAAATAGGCTGCCTTATTATCATCCATCCAACCAGCTGCAGCCCCCTTTTGAAGAGGCAAAGGGATTGCTGCTCCAACATAGGTTCTATAGCGAAGATAATCTTTTAAGATATCTTTATCTCCTGCAATAAAGCCACTTCTAACTCCAGGAGCTGAGCTTCTTTTAGAAAGAGAGTTTACCACTAAGATATTTTTAAAATCTCTATTTCCAGCCTCAATAGCAGCATTTAATAAAGATGGCAAAGGCTCTTTATTATATAAATCGATATAACACTCATCATTTAAAAGAACAAAATCAAACTCTTTTGCAGCCTCAACCCATCTCTTTAGCTCCTCTAAATTTAAGGCTGAGGCGGTTGGGTTATTTGGGGTATTTAAGATTACTAAATCAACATCTTTTAAATCGCTACTAATTTGGGGCTTGAAGCTATTTTCTTTTGTTAAAGTCAAATATTTAACTCTAGCTCTAGATGCAATTGCAGCCCCTTCATAGATTTGATAAAAAGGGTTTGGAAAGGCCATAGTAGGAGAGCTCTTTTGAGCAAGCAAAAATTGAGGAAAATTAAATAGAACCTCACGCGTCCCAAAGGTTGGAATAATCTCATTTAACTCAAGCTCTATATTAAAATTTCTTCTTAAATAATCTCTTTGGGCCTCTTTTAAATACTCCTCTCCACTACTTTTTGGATATCTATTTAAGAGCTCAATATTTTTGCAAACCTCCTCTTTGATAAATGAAGGAGTTGGAAATTGAGGCTCTCCAATTGTTAAATTTATTTGCTTATACTCACTATTTGGAGTTATATCAGCTAGTAGTTCATTAAGTCTTTCAAATGGATACTTTTTAAACTTCATAGGCTTCCTTGCTATTTTTATGATATTTTACTACTTTGGAGTTGATAAAGAAGTTATGAAAAATCAATATCTCTTAAAAAATCTCTATTTTAACTATTTTTAAAAAAAAGGTGTCCTAAAAAGAAAATACTCCCACATTTTTGGAATATTTTTAAGAAGCCTCTCTAAAAAGTTTTATTTTTAACTAAACTATATACAAACTCTCTAACCTCTTTATCGAGTAAAAATATATCCTCTAAGCTCAAAACCTCAACCCCCTCAAACTCTTTATATGCTCTTAAAATAAGCTCCATCATATCAAAAAAGTAATATTCCCCTTTTATAAACCCCTCAATTGCTGCTTCATTTGCAGCATTTAATACAACTCCCATATCAGAACTATTTAAAAGGTGCTCTCTTATTTGCCAAAGAGGATACTTTTTCTCATCAATCTTTTCAAATCTAATCTCCAACTCCAATAGATTTAGGGGCTCTAAAATAGGCTTTGTAACTCTATTTAAAAGAGCATATGCAATTGGTAATCTCATATCAGTTGAGCTAAGTTGAGCTGTAGTTGAACCATCAATAAACTCAACTAAAGCATGAACTTTTGAGCTTCTCTCAACTACTGCATCAATATCTTTAGTATCAAATAGCCATCTAGCCTCTAGTAGCTCAAATAGCTTATTTACCATTGAAGCGCTATCTATTGTTATCTTTTGACCCATTGACCAATTTGGATGCTTTAGCGCATCTTCCAATTTTGCCTCTTTTACTCTTTTAATATCCCAATCCCTAAAGGCTCCCCCACTTGCAGTAATAATTAATCTTTTTGGCTTCTTTTTCCCATCAAGCAGATACCAAAGCCCAAAATGCTCACTATCAATAGGAGTTATCTTTGTAGTATTTAAAAACTTTCCAGCAACAACTAAAGACTCTTTATTAGCTAGGGCTAAATCTCTATTTAACTCTAGCGCTTTTAGAGTGGGTTTTAATCCAGCAAAACCAACTAAAGCATTAACAACTTTTTTAGAGCTGCTTTGCTCAAGAAGCTCCAATATACCCTCTTCTTTTACAAAGACTCTATTATGCTCTACTAACTCTTTTTTACTCTCATCCCCAATTGCTACCAATGAGGGCTTAAACTCTTTAATTTGTCTATTTAATAGCTCAATATTTCCATTTGCCACTAATGCTTCTACTTTTAGATTAAACTCTCTTGCTATATTTAATGTATTTACTCCAATTGAGCCTGTTGAACCAAGAACTACCATATCCCCTCTTTAAAGACAATTACTTTATAATTAGAGGCATTGTATCAATTTTTTGATATGGTGTCAATTAAAATCCAAAATAGATACTCTCTTTGAAAAAAGTTATCTATTTTATAAAAAATATCACGATTTGAAATATTATTGAATTTGGATGAGAGAATTTAAGATAAAATATTACCCAAATCTTAAAAAAAAGATATAATAAGGAATAAAATATGGATTTAATTTTAAGTATAGAGAGCAGTTGTGATGATAGCTCAATTGCACTAACTGATATTAATAGCCTAAAAGTTATTAAACATCTAAAGCTCTCACAAGAAAAAGAGCATAAAAAATATGGAGGGGTGGTGCCAGAGCTTGCTAGTAGGTTACATGCAGCTGCTTTGCCAAAGCTTTTAGAGAAGTTTAAACCCTATTTTAAAGATATAAGAGCAGTTGCAGTAACAACTGAGCCAGGCCTTAGCGTCTCACTACATGAGGGGGTTATTATGGCAAAGGCTATTAGTAGCTTTTTAGAGATTCCAATTATTAGTGTTAACCACCTAAAGGGGCATATCTACTCAACCTTTATTGAAAAAAAAGCAACCACTCCTCTTCTTGCTCTACTCCTCTCAGGGGGTCATACCCAAATTATTAAAGTAAATAGCTATAAAGATATGGAGGTTTTAGCAACCACAATGGATGATAGTGTGGGAGAGGCGTATGATAAGGTTGCTAAGATGCTAAATTTAGGATATCCTGGAGGGCCAATTATTGAAAAGATAGCAAAAAAGGGAGATGAGAATAGATTTAATTTTCCAATTCCACTTCAAAACTCTCCAAAAATAGCATTTTCACTCTCTGGGTTAAAAAATGCAGTTAGATTAAAAATTGAAGAGTTAGGGGGTCCAAATATGAGTGAGCAGGATAAGAGCGATATTGCAGCCTCCTTTCAAAAAGCAATCTTAAAACATCTTTTGCAAAAGAGTAAAAAGATATTTCAAAAGGAGAAAATTAAAGATTTTGTAATTGTAGGAGGGGTAGCTGCTAATAGATATATAAATGAGGGATTTAAGAGACTTTGCAAAGAGTTTGGTAAAAATATGCATCAAGTTAAACTTGAATATACCTCAGATAATGCAGCAATGATTGGAAGATGGGGAGTTGAGGCCTATAAAAACAAAGAGTTTAGCAAACTTGAAGAGATTATTCCAAAGGCAACAAAAAAAGTATCTATAGGTAGGTTATAATGGCAGAGAATAAAGAGCAAGAAAAAGATAAAAAGAGTGAATCTAAAAGTGAGGCTAATAAAAGTAGTGGAATAGATGATGAGAAGGCAAAGAGCTTTTTTAAATATATTATTATATTTTTGCTTTTTGCCCTATTTTTAACAATTCTAATTAAATCTTGTTCTAGATATAAAGAGCGTAAAAAAGAGGCAACTACACCTTCAGCTCTAATCCCAGCAGAGGCACCACCTCCAAAAAAAGAGCCTCCATCTTCAGCCTATAACTACTATCCAAAGACAAAACCAACCCCTTTGCCAAAAAGGGCTGATTGTGAATCTACTCAACCCCTTAGATATCTATACTTTAGCCCAACTACCTATCTATCAAGAGGTGATAGGGATGATTTTTTTAATAATGATGTGGAGAGACTTCAAGAGTTTTTAAATGCCTTAGGGTATAGAGTCCATGTTGATGGAATTTTTGGAAAAGAGACCGAAGAGGCTCTAAAGCGATTTCAAAGAGATTATGGATTGCCAGCTGATGGAATATTGGGGCCAAAAACTGTTAGATTAATCAATAGGATTGCTGCTCAAAGATTCTCCTCCTAACCCCCTCTAAAGCCAATTGCAAGTTAATTTGGATATAATTTATATAGATTACTAATATAATTTATAATTTTTAACTGGAGAGAATATGTCAGATTATAGTGCTAGTAATATTAAAGTTTTAAAGGGTCTTGAGGCAGTTCGAAAAAGACCTGGAATGTATATTGGAGATACATCAACTAAAGGGCTTCATCATCTAATTTATGAGGTTGTTGATAACTCTATTGATGAAGCAATGGCTGGGTATTGTGATAATATAAAAATCACTTTAACAAAAGAGGGCTCAGCAATAATTGAAGATAATGGGCGCGGAATTCCTGTTGCAATGCACCCAACTGAAAAGATGCCAGCAGCAACTGTTGTTTTAACTGTGCTTCATGCTGGAGGAAAGTTTGATAAAGATACATATAAAGTGAGCGGCGGGCTTCATGGAGTTGGGGTCTCAGTTGTAAATGCTCTTTCAAAAAAGCTCCATTTAACAATCTATAGAGATGGAAATATATATGAGCAGTGGTTTGAAAGAGGAGTTCCTGTAACTGAGCTTGAGATTACTGGAAAGACAAAAAAGAGAGGAACAAAGATTGAGTTTTGGCCAGATGAGGAGATTTTTAAAGAGAGTGTTGAGTTTAAAAAAGATATCCTCTCAAAAAGATTTCGCGAACTTGCATATCTAAACCCAAAAATTACAATTGAGTTTAAAGATGAGAGAGATGGAACAAAAGAGAAGTTCCATTTTGATGGTGGAATAAAGCAGTTTGTTGAGGATTTAACAAAAAAGGAGCCACTCTCAACTCCTCAACTATTTGAGGGAAAAGCTGATGATATAGAGATTGATATGGCCTTTAGATATCAAAATAGCGATAGAGATAATGTTTTAAGCTTTGTAAATAATATTAGAACAATTGAGGGTGGAACACATGAGGCTGGTTTTAGAGCCGGACTTACACGCGCTATCTCCAATTATATCTCAAAAAATGCAAATGCAAAAGATAAAAATATAAAAATTACAGGCGATGATACAAAAGAGGGGCTTGTTGCAGTAGTTAGTGTGCGCGTGCCAGAGCCTCAATTTGAAGGACAAACTAAAGGAAAGCTTGGCTCTTCATATGTAAGACCGCTTGTGCAAAAGTTTGCATATGAGAAAATCTCAAAATATCTTGAAGAAAATCCAATTGAAGCAAAAGCGATAATGAATCATGTGCTGCTTGCTGCAAAAGGAAGAGAAGCGGCCAGAAGAGCAAAAGATTTGGTAAAAAGAAAAGACTCAATGAGTGTTGGCACACTTCCAGGAAAGCTTGCAGATTGTCAAAGTAAAGACCCATCAATTAGCGAATTATATTTAGTGGAAGGTGATAGTGCAGGAGGGAGTGCAAAGCAAGGAAGAGATAGAGTCTTTCAAGCAATTTTACCACTAAAGGGAAAAATCCTAAATGTAGAAAAGGCACGCCTTGATAAGATTTTACGCTCAGATGAGATAAAAAATATGATAACTGCGCTTGGGTGTGGAATAGCAGATGAGTTTGATGAGGATAAGCTAAGATATCATAAGATAATTATAATGACAGATGCAGATGTTGATGGAAGCCATATCCAGACACTTCTTATGACCTTTTTCTTTAGATTTCTTAGACCAATAATTGAAAAAGGGTATCTCTATATTGCCCAGCCTCCACTTTATCGCTATAAAAAAGGAAAAAATGAGACCTATTTAAAAGATGATAAGGAGCTAAAAGAGTTTTTAATTGAAAAAGGGATTGACTCAATTGATATAAAAACTCTTGGAAAAGAGGATTTAAAATCGCTATTTAGGCTTGTTGGATATTATCAGATTGCTCTAAATGAGCTTGATAAGAGATTCTCTTTGGCTGAGGTGATAAAGTATCTAATTGAAAATCCAGATATTGTTGGAAAAGATAATAAAGAGTTAGCTTCAAAACTTGATGAGCATATCAAATCGCTAGGGTATAATATATTAAATAGAGTAATAAGTGATGATAAGATACACTACTATGTGCAGACCAAAGAGGGGCTAGAGGAGCTAATTATTGATGATAATCTATTTACCAACCCTCACTATAATGAGGCTCTTTATATCTATCAAAAGATAAAAGATTATCTAAATGAGGAGTTAAAGCAAAGAGACCTTCTAAAAGATTTGCAAACTATTGAAGAGAGTGCAAAAAAAGGAGCCTATATCCAGCGCTATAAGGGGCTTGGAGAGATGAATCCAGAGCAACTTTGGGAGACCACAATGGACCCAGCTAATAGAAGGCTATTAAGAGTAAAAATTGAGGATTTTGAGAGTGCTGATAGCGCTTTTACTCTATTTATGGGCGATGAGGTTGAACCGCGTCGTGAATATATTCAAAAGCATGCTAAAGATGTTAAACATCTAGATGTGTAAGGATAACTAATGAGATATGGTGAAAAAGAGATTATTGAGTTTGATATAAATAAAGAGGAGAATTTTTGGCCAAATAATAATCCAAAAAATTATGTAATTGATATTGAGCTACCTGAGTTTATGTGTAAATGCCCAAGAAGTGGATATCCAGATTTTGCAAAGATAAAGCTAAGCTATATTCCTGATAAAAAGGTAATTGAGTTAAAGGCTTTAAAACTCTATATTAACTCATTTGCAAATCGCTATATTAGCCATGAAGATAGCGCCAATGAGATATTTGATACCCTATATAACAAACTAAAACCTAAGTGGATGAAATTAGTTGCAGATTTTAATCCAAGAGGTAACGTTCATACTATTATCACTATTGATAGCGATAAAATGTAACTAAAAGTAAATTCCTCGCTTGAGGAACTTTCCGTTTATACCCTAAAGATGAAATAAAAATATATAATTTTGAAATATTAATTGGATTTTTTTCCTTTTTAATGTTATAATTAACTAACTTAAATTAGAAAGGAATATATTATGAGTAAACTAGACGAAAAAATTGCACTTTACCAAGAAGAGAACAAAAAACTTGGACTTGGAATGAGCGATGAGTATATCGCTAATATTGCAAAATCACTTGGGCCTGCTATCTATAGAGCAGATACTGAGATTGTGGCGTGTGGGGATAAGAGTGAGCTAGATAGAATTAGAAATAACTTTTTAAAGAAAAAGCTTGGACTTGATAAGCCAAATGCAGAGCTTGATGAGATGTTAAAAAGAGTGTGTGAAAAGTTAGGAACAGCAAATAGAAGAAAATATAGAGCTCTTTTTTATGGACTGCTTGCTAAAGAGGCAGGTAAAGAGGATATTTATCTATCATAATAAAGTTTAATTAAGTTTGCCTACACTACAATTTTATTAAAAAAGGTATTAGATGAAGAGTAATATACTCTTAATTGGATTTATGGGTGTAGGCAAAGGTACAACCGCCCGTGCTTTTGCAAAAAAGTATAAAGTCTATAATATTGATACAGATGATTTAATTGAATCCAAAGAGAATAGGTCAATAAAAAAGATTTTTGCAAAAGAGGGCGAGGAGTACTTTCGAAAACTTGAGCAAGAGACAGCCAACTGGTTAGAGAGCTCAGTAAAAGGGACTTTAATTAGCTGTGGTGGAGGCTTTTATAAGGTAAAAAATCTCAATAAAATAGGAAAAGTTGTTCTTCTAGATGCTTCATTTGATTGGATATATAACCGCTTAAAAAATGCTAAAAATTCCAAAGCAAAACTTGCAAAGAGACCTCTTTTTAAAGATTTAAAAAAAGCAAAAGAGTTGTATAAAAGCAGGGTTAAAGAGTATAAAAAAGTAGCCGATTTAGTTATTAATGTAGAGAAAAAAAGCGAAAAAGAGATATTAAAAGAGATAGCTAAAT
>JAADEQ010000055.1 GCA_013153345.1 Campylobacterota bacterium
CTTGATCTAAATTATACAAAAGTATTGCCATTAGCATTGAAATTTTATGAAGCTCAAAGAGCCGCAGGACCTTTTCCAACTGTAACATGGAGAAAACCAGCTGCCTTGGATGATGGAAAAGATGTAGGAAGAGATTTAAGTAAGGGATGGTTTGATGCAGGAGATCATGTAAAATTTAATCTTCCAATGGCATATAGTGCTACAATGTTAAATTGGGGAATTATTGCCTTTAAAGATTCATATATAAAAGTTGGCAAATTAGATTATGCAAAAGATCAAGTAAAATATGCCCTTGATTACTTTTTAAATGCTTATAATGAGGGAGAAAAGCCTAATGACCCTGCAGATGATATAGTATATTATCAAGTAGGAGATCCAGGTGCTGATCATGCCTTTTGGGGTCCACCAGAATTAATGACAATGAAAAGACCAACTTATAGTTGTGATGCTCAAAATAGATGTAGTGAAGTAGCAGCTGAAATGGCAGCAGCATTAGCTTCTGGCTCAATAGTATTTCAAGATGATCCTACATATGCTTCACTACTTTTAGATAAGGCTAAAAAGTTATATAACTTTGCTCAAACATATGAAGGAAATAATGGATATAGTGCGGCTAATGGCTATTATACCTCTTTTAGCGGATATAACGATGAATTGGCATGGGGCGCTATATGGCTATATTTAGCCACAGGAGATAATAGCTATTTAGAAAAAGCCAAATATTATGTAGCAAAAGCAGCAGATGCACTTAGATGGACACAAAGTTGGGATAATGTATCAAACGGAGTAAAACTTCTATTAGCAAAAATTACACAAGAACAAAGTTATAAAGATGCTATCGAGAGCAACTTTAACTTTTGGTTCAATGATATTACATATACAAAAGGTGGATTGGCATTTTTAGATAGATGGGGATCATTAAGATATGCATCAACAGAGGCATTTATGGCTCTTTTATATGCAAAAGATCTTCAAGATCAAAACTTAAGAGATAAATTAATCTCTTTTGCAAAATCTCAAATTGACTATATTTTAGGTAAAAATCCTCGCGAAAGCTCTTATGTAGTAGGATTTGGTCCAAATTATCCAATTAATCCACACCATAGAGCATCTCATAACTCTAAAACAAATGATATAAATTCACCTGTAAATAATGAATTCCTATTAGAAGGGGCATTAGTAGGAGGACCAAAAAGTGCTGATGATTTTGACTATGCAGATGATAGAAGAGATTATGTAGCAAATGAGGTGGCAACTGATTATAATGCTGGATTTACTGGAGCCCTTGCAGGTTTAATCTCAATATTTGATCAAAATGTTACCAAATAGCCAAAATGGCTATTTGGTATTTTTAATATATATATCCTTTTGACCTTAATTCCTCTCTTATTTTAGAGAGTATAAAATTTTTAGAATATCCACACCATTTAGGAGCTAAAAGAGTATCATCATCTATTCCAGCACTAACTCTTTGAATAGAGATATGCGAAGGCTTTAGAGAGATAGCCTCTACTAATACATCTAAATAATCATTAAAAGATATTGGTTTAAACTCTCCTCTTTTATATTCTAAAGCAAGCTGAGTCCCTTTTACAACATACAAGGGATGATATTTAACCGAATCTATCCCCCACTCATAAGATTTAATAGCAGAATTTAACATCATCTCCTTATTCTCTCCAGGCAAACCAAATATTAAATGTCCACACACATTTAATCCCAAATCTTTCGCCTCTTTAATAGCCCTTTCTACACTTTTACTATCATGCCCTCTATTAATCTTTTTTAAGGTTTCATCATATATTGATTGAATTCCATACTCTATCCAAATCTCATAACTATTTGAAAGAGAAGCTAAATATTTAAGAGTCTCTTTTGTAATTGAATCGCTTCTTGTACCTATGCTAAGCCCTATTATATCTTTTTGCTCTAATGCCTTTTCATAAAGAGCTACTAAAGTATCATAAGGTGCATAAGTGTTAGTAAAAGCTTGAAAATAGGCAATAAACTTATTTGCTATCTTTTTTTCTTTAAACTCTCTTTTTGCCTCTTTTAATTGTTCATCAACCTCAATCAACTGTTTTTGTAAAATAGGATTAGATTTAGTAGATAGATTTAAAAAAAAGGGAGTGCTTCTTTTTTGAACATTAGGACTAAAAGACTCATTTAAACAAAAAGTACACCCTCCTTTTGCTACTGTCCCATCAATATTTGGACAAGTAAAACCACTAATTGCTAAGGGAATTTTTTTAACTCTCTTTTTATATTTTTTCTTTAAATATCTACCAAATGTTAAAAGTTCTACCATCTAATCCCTTAGCATTCACTACAACTTAAACTCTCAGCACTACCACCTGCAAAATAGTCTCCATCAAAACTTACAAGAGAATATCTTCTATCTCTTCCTAAAGCATCAACTAATCCGTCAATTGATAAAAAGCCAACAGAATCTGCACCAATAAATTTGGCTATCTCATTAGGAGTCATTTTTGAAGATATTAGCTCCTCTTTTGTTGGAGTATCAATACCATATCTACAAGGAAATTTAATCTCTGGAGCAGCTATTCTCATATGAACCTCTTTTGCACCAGCCTCCTTTAACATCTTTACTATCTGTTTGGAGGTAGTACCCCTTACTAATGAATCATCAATAATAGCTACCCTTTTATCTTTAATTAGATATTTTATAGGCGATAGTTTCATTTTTACTTTTAAATCTCTTGCTCTTTGTGTAGGCTCAATAAATGTTCTTCCTACATAGTGATTTCTTACAATAGCCATTTCAAAAGGAATATTTAATCCTCTTGCATATCCCATTGCAGCAGCTACTCCACTATCTGGAACTGGCAATACCAAATCTACATCAGCTGGCTGCTCTTTTGCTAAATTTAACCCCATTCTAACTCTTCTTTCATATACATTTTTTCCATCAATAATAGAGTCTGGTCTGGCAAAATAGATATACTCAAAAGCACAAGGTCTATAATCTGGTTCAAATAGCTGTTTAGAGATAGGTTCTTTATCTTTTTCAAAAATAAGCATCTCCCCTGGTCTTACATCCCTAATAAAATTAGCTCCTACCAAATCAAAAGCACATGTTTCACTTGCTACTATATAGCCTCCATCTGGTAATTTTCCAAGACTAAGAGGTCTTATTCCATGTCTATCTCTAATTACAAACATCTTTGATCTACTTTGAATTATAAGACAATAAGCACCCTTTATCTTAGAGAGCATATCTTCAATTCTATCAATTAATTTATCTTTTTTACTCTTTGCTATTAGGTGCACAATATTTTCTGTATCCATAAAAGTTTGAAAAATTGCACCATTTTCAATTAATTGAGCTCTAACCTCATCTTTATTTACCAAATTACCATTATGGGCAACAGAGATCTCTCCTAATTTATAGCGAGCAAATACAGGCTGAGCATCTAAAACAGAATCTTTTCCGGCTGTTGAATATCTATTATGCCCAATTGCACAATCTCCCTTTAAAATCTCAAAACTCTCTTCGTTAAAGACCTCTGTAACTAAACCTCTTTTTTTAATTAATGTAATTTTCTCTCCATCAGCTGCACTAATTCCAGTAGACTCCTGCCCTCTATGCTGCATAGCAAAGAGAGCATAATAGGCAATTTTAGAAGCATTTTTATTGCCAAATACACCAACAACGGCGCACATAAAGATCCTTTATAAATTTAGAGCATCATTAATACTATATAATCCAGGCTTTTGATTTACCACCCATTTAGCTGCTATAACTGCACCTTTTGAAAATGTCTCTCTGCTTGTAGCAGTATGAGAGAGTTCTAAATACTCTCCATCATTATAAAAACCAACTCTATGTCTTCCTACAATATCACCACCTCTTAAAGCCATTACTCCAATCTCATCCTTTTTTCTTGGACCAATCTCTCCATCTCTTCCGCTTACTCTTACTTTATCTAAATCAAGCCCTCTTGCTTTTGCTGCAAACTCTGCTAATGTTAAAGCAGTTCCACTTGGAGCATCTACTTTATATCTATGATGCATCTCTACAATCTCTATATCATAATCTCTTAATGTAGAAGCAACTTGAGCTACAAGTTTCTTTAAAATAGCAATACCAGCTGACATATTAGTAGAGTATAAAAGAGGAGCTACCTCACTTACCTCTTGCAAAAGATTTATTTGATGGTTATTTAATCCAGTAGTAGCAATTACTAAAGCTTTAGGATTTTTAAGAGCCCCCTCACATAGTGCTTCTGTTGCCTTTGGGGCAGAAAAGTCAATAACTACATCACTATTTTCTAAAAGCTCATCAATAGAGTTTGTAATAATAGTATCTTTTGGAAGTGGAGTTTTAAGCTCATCATATACATGCACAACTTTTAAATTTAAATCCTTATCTTCACTTACATTTTTTATTAAAAAGGCTCCCATTCTACCCGTAGAGCCCAAAATTCCAACATCTATTTTTTTACTCATTCAAAATGCTCCCTCACATAATTTATAGCTTCCATTCCAGCTACCGCTCCATCTCCTGCTGCACAAACTACCTGTTTTGCTGCATCTACTCTTACATCTCCAGCAGCAAAAAGTCCAGGAAGAGATGTTCTCATTTTTAAATCTACAATCACTTCACCTCTTTCATTTACATCACAAATAAAGCTACCATCTTCTCTTTTTAAAACCTTATTATTAACAATTGTTCCAACAAATACAAAAACTCCTGGAACTTTTAAATCAATTTCACCTTTTCCCTTTTGCTCTATAATTACTCCCTCAACTCCCATATTTGAACCATATACCTCTTTAATAGTAGCATTTAAAATTAGTTCAATATTATCTTTTTTCAATACTCTCTCAATAGTTGGAGGAGCAGCTCTAAATTGATCTCTTCTATGAACTAAATATACTTTAGAGCAGATATTAGATAGATAAAGAGCCTCTTCTAAAGCTGTATCTCCACCTCCTAATACAACTACCTCTTTATTTTTATAAAAAAATCCATCACAAGTAGCACAGGTACTCACACCTCTTCCTAAAAACTCCTCCTCTCCTTTAAATCCAGCTCTCTTTGGCGTACTTCCAGTAGCAACAATTACACTTTTTGCTTTTACAACTTTTTCATTTGGAAGATATATTTTAAATATATCTCCATCTCTTTCTACTCTCTTTACCTCTTCCATTTCATGCTTTAGACCAAAATGCATACATTGCTTAGGCCATGGCTCCATTAACTCAGCCCCACTAATTGGAGGATCTTCTCTAAAAACTCCTGGATAGTTTTCTATTTCACTACTTTGAGTAATTTGTCCACCTGGCAATCCAAATTCATACATTACCACATCTTTTAATCCACCTCTTGTAGCATATAATCCTGCACTAAGTCCTGCTGGTCCACCACCAATAATTGCACAATCTAACATATTACACCCCTTTATTGACTCTTTTAAAATCTAACTTAAATCTTAAAAGAGGCAATAGGGGAATTACCCCAATAGCCTATCGATTTTTTCTTTAAATACCTCTTTTCCAGCAGCTCCAATCATTTGATCTACAAGTTCTCCATCTTTAAAGAATAAAATTGTAGGAATTGATCTAATTCCAAATTGAACTGCTATTTCTGGCTCTTCATCAGTATTTACTTTACAAATTTTTGCTTTTCCCTCATACTCTTCAGCCAACTCATCAATAATTGGTGCAATCATTCTACAAGGAGCACACCAAGGAGCCCAAAAGTCAACTACTGCTACACCCTCTTTAATAGTCTCATCAAAATTTTCTTTTGTAAGCTCAATATATTTTCCCATACTCAATTCCTTTCAAGATTATTAGTGGTTGGATTATACACTCACTTTATAAAAAAAGAGTTTATAATAAAAATTTTAGTGATTAAAATTTAATCTCTATTACTCTTTAACTCTTTTAAGATATTCCTCTTTTGCTCAATATATATTTTAGTAGAGTGAAAAGTTGGTTTTTCTTTATTATTTAGCTCTTTTAAAAGCTCTAAAGCCAAAGCTGCATCCTTATTTCCTCTTTTTGCAGCTTCACTATAATAATAAAGAGATAGATTAATATCTGGAGTAACTACTCCATTTCCATTTTCATATATATATCCAAGTTGATACATAGCTTCGCTATCTCCACTTTTAGCTCTATTTTTTAACTCATCAATATTAATACCTCCCCCTATTACAAATGACAAAAAAACCAAAAATAAAAAGATCTTTCTCATCCCAGCCCCCTTTTAGATTCTATTTTAACTCTTGAGCTCTTTTAAATGCAGCCTCTACTGCACTAATAAAACTATCTCTAACTCCTCCTTTTTCTAATATTGATACTCCAGAAATTGTAGTTCCTTTTGGAGAGGTTACCATATCTTTTAACAATGCAGGATGAATATTATTTAATAAAGCACCACTTCCTTCTATCATTTTAGCAACTATTTTATAGCTTAAGTTACGAGCAAGTCCCATTTTAACTGCTCCATCGCTTAAAGCCTCAGCTACAATAGCAATCCATGCAGGTGCACTTGAGGCAATTGCAGTAGCTATATCTATCTCCTCTTCACTATCTAACCAAATAACATCTCCAATAGATAATAAAATAGTCTCTGCCATCTCTCTTAATGCTATATCTCCAGTTAAGAGAGTTATAGATTTACCAATTTGAGCCGCCACATTTGGCATTGCCCTTACATATCCTTTTGCTTTAATTTTGCTCTTTAATCTATCTATTGAAACTCCTGCTAATATAGATATTACCCCTTCTGCTTCCCCTTGAAGCTCTAAAGAGTTTAGAGATTGAGGTTTAATTGCCAAAATAACTATATAATTGCTAATATTTGGCATCTCATCTAAGAATCTCACCTCTGGATATTTTTTCTTTAACTCTTCAACCCTTTTTTTATTTTTCTCAAAAACATCAATATTTAAATCTTTTAAATTAGATAAAATTGCCCCTCCCATATTTCCAGCGCCAATTAAAAGAAGCTTCATAAAATCTCCTATTTTAAACAAGGTAAATTAAATATATTATATAACAGTTTGAAAGAGTTTGTAAAGGAAGAAAAGAGGGATTAAGAGATTGGTCCCTCTTCTATTGCTTTTAGAGCATATTTTTTACCAAGTTCATAAGCTTTAAGGTTTACATCATGTACTTTTTTAGGAACTTTGCTAAGCATTGTCTCAATTAAAATATCATCATCGATTGCTTTTGTAAAAGTATTTGCAGCAGCTAAAGCTACAACAGATTGGGTAATAACATTCCCAACTTCCTCTTTTGCAATAGTAATTACTGGAATTTTATATATTTTCCATTTTTTAATATCTTCCTCACTTGGAGTTACTAAGTTAGGGTCTACAATAATAACCCCTCCATCTTTTACTCCCTTTTTAAACTGATCATAACTAATTTGAGCAACAGAGAGCATTAAATCAACCTCTCCATCATTTGCATAAGGATATAAAATTGGCTCATCTGAGAGTTGGATATCCACTACTGTTGGACCACCTCTTACTTGAGAGGTGTATGTTGCAGTTTTTACTCCATACCCTCCTGTTTTGATTTTTGCAGCAGCAAAAATCTCTCCTGCCAATAATACTCCCTGACCTCCAACACCTGTAAATCTCATTATTATTTTTGACATGGCATATCCTTATAGCTCAACTTTTGTATTATTTTTCCAAGCCTCTTTCAGCTTTTCAAACATTTCGGTATATTCTGGAGTTTGAGTATCTTGTTTTAATATTCCAGTTGGGAATAATCCAGCACGCTCCTCTTCTGAGAGTTGATCATATTTTTTCTTAGGAATAGTAATATCCTCAATCCAATCCACATTAGCTCTTGCACTTGCCATTTTATTCTTTCTACCTAAGTTAATATGACAGTTAGAGAATACATCTACAAAAGAGAACCCTTTATGTTTAATTGCCTCTACAAAGATCTTCTCTAATTTTTTAGGCTCTGCTACACTCTCTCTTGCCACAAATGTAGCTCCTGCTGCTTCAGCCAATTTAGCAGCATCAAATGTAGGATCAATATTTCCTCTCTTCATTGTTACAGTCCACATCCCTTGCGGAGTAGTTGGAGATGTTTGAGAGTTTGTAAGTCCATATATAAAGTTATTAATCATAATAAAGTTTATATCTATGTTTCTTCTTGCTGCATGAATTGTATGGTTACCTCCAATTGCTAATGCATCCCCATCTCCTGCTATACAAAAAACATGTTTATCTGGATTTGCCATCTTAATACCTGTAGCATAAGCTACTGTTCTACCATGTGTAGTATGAACTGTATTTGCATCAATATAAGAAGAGAATCTTCCAGAACATCCAATTCCAGATACTACACAAATATCATTTTTATCTATTCCCAATTTATCAATAGCTCTAATAAATGCTTTTAAAATAACTCCATCACCACACCCCCAGCACCAAAGGGTTGGCATCTTATCAACTCTTAGATATTCATCATAATTAAATGCCATTTCAACTCCTTATTTTAATAACTCTGCTTTCATTTTTTCAATCATCTCTGCAGGTGAAATTGGTCTACCATTTGCCTTAAAATGAGTTACAAACTCATCTCTATGCATTCCTGTTGCTCTCTCAAAAGCCTCTACATATTGTCCCATATTAAGCTCTGCAAAATATACTTTATTACCAAATTTCTCTTTTAACTCTCTCATCTTCTTATCTGGAGAAGGAAATAGTGTAATTGGTCTAAAAAGTCCAATTTTTACACCCTCTTTTCTTAATCTATCCACAGCCTCTCTTGCTGCAAGGGCAGTTGAACCATATGCAAATACTAAATATTCAGCATCATCTAATAGATACTCTTCATAGCTTTCAATCTCATCCACATGAGCATCAACTTTTTTAAATAGTCTTTTAATTAAATTATCACAAATTACAGCATCTTCTGTTGGGAATCCTGTTGGTCCATGATGAAGTCCTGTTAAGTGATATCTATATCCTTTAAACATAGGATTTAATACTGCTGGTTCATCATCTGCTACATCATATGGTCTATAATCTTTTGGATCTCCATCAAAAGTCTTTCTTAATTTAATCCCTTTTTCTACCTCTTCTTGAGTAGGAATTATAGCTTTTCCATGCATATGTCCTAATGTTTCATCTAAAAGAACAAATACTGGTTGCATAAATCTATCTGCTAAATTAAAAGCTCTAACTGTCTCAGTATAACACTCTTCTAAATTACCAGGACACAATACAATAGTTTTTAGATCTCCATGACTTGGATTTTTAGCTTGAAGAACATCACCTTGTTGAACTCTTGTTGGAAGACCAGTTGAAGGACCACCTCTCATTACATCTACAATTACTAATGGAACCTCAGCAATATGAGCAAGTCCAATATTTTCTGCTTTTAGAGAGATCCCAGGTCCAGATGTTGCTGTCATTGATCTAACACCACTCATAGAGGCACCAATAGCCGCACAAATACCACCAATTTCATCTTCCATTTGAACAAAAGCACCACCTCTTTGAGGCATTAAATCACTCATTGCATGCATTACTTCACTTGATGGAGTAATTGGATATCCTCCATAAAATTTACAACCTGCATCTGCTGCAGCTAAAGCTGCCAACTCATTTCCAGAAGATATTACCTCTCTTGTTTTACTCATCTATACTCCTTTTACGCATCTTCGAGCATCATATAGTTATTCTCAGCTATCTTTTTAGCTCTCTCTTTAGCTTTATCAGTTAATTTTGCAAATTTATACTCTTTTCTATCTGCCACAAAAATCGCAAAGTCTGGGCAGACAAGTTCACACTCATTACATCCAATACAATCTTCAGGAGCAATTACTGTAATCATTGTTCCAAGAATAGAGTGTGGATCATATCTCATTGCTAAAACTCCAGCAGGACACACAGATACACACATATCACACGCTTTGCATCTGCTTTCATCTGTCCATACTGGAGTATTTTCAGGAGCTTTTAGAAGTGACATATTATCCCCTTATAAATTGGTTTTTAGTGAATTAACCATCACTTAGTTAGAATAGCCAACTTTGAGTAAGAGATTTTAATTTATTCTTTAATATTTAAATGATATTTACTTTATTGTTACTATAAGAAGCAAGCAATTTTAAACTATAAAAATTTTTTATATTTCAAACTCTTAACTTATAGCAAGAGATATTACTTTTTGCAACACCCTAATAGGGAGTTGCATCTATCCAACCACTTGCCTTTTTCTCAATTAGTTCAGCAACACCAGCTTGAACATAATCTATATTATCAATAAACTCATCTTTTTTCCATTTCATTGTAGCCATAGTATTTAAACATCCAATAAATTCCACATCATAATTCATTAAAGACTTTATTCTCTCAAGCTCTTTTTTATTAAAATCCCTCCTTAATGCCCTCATTCCAGGACCATAAGCAATTACAACTACTTTTAATGAATCAGAAGGATACTCTTTTAAAATATTATAAATAGTGCCAAGAAGATGTTTAACATAATCTAAATCACTTCTATTTAATTTCATTACCACTCTTCTTGGATTTTCAAATGTAGGTTTAGGATCTGCAAATTTCATCTTACCAGCTACAAAATTAATTATTAAAGATGAGTTTATTGATAATATAGAT
>JAADEQ010000011.1 GCA_013153345.1 Campylobacterota bacterium
GAGTTATCTTTTACCAATGAATCTTTAATAAAAATCTTCTCCTTCCCATTAACCTCTTTAGTAATATACTCAACTCTATTTGACTTAACCAACTTCATCGCCTCAAATATACTTATCTTATTCTTTATGGCATAATCTTTTAAAGGAATATAATCTTCTCTCACAATAGCCCCTTTAGCTCTAATTATAGTATAACTACTATCAATATTATATACCCTAAATCTAGCTGGAACTTTTCTATTTTCACCTGCATAACTTAACATCAACGCCTTATATCTTCTCTTATCAATCCACCCAATAAAAAGTCCACTATGCTCAATATTATGATAGGAGTGATTAATATGATAGACCCAATCTCCTGGCCTAAATAGCTCTTTTGGAGCATAAGGGCCCCTCTTTTTACTTTTAAAGATATATACCCTCTTCTTAACTCCACTCTTTTTATAGATAGCATTAATATAATCCCAACAGCTTCCTCTAATTATCTTTTGAGACTTCACAAACTCCAAAGCATTTTTTAATATTCTCTTTGAGGTTTGGTTAGAGGTGGAAGATATAGTATCTTTTATAAACTCCTCATATCGTTGCAAACCAGTAACATCTTTAGAAAAAAGAGGAGCAATAAAAAGAAGAAGCAGTAAAACTCTCATCTAATAAGGGGTAGCATCGATATATCCTTGAGCCTGCTTTTCAATCACCTCAACAACCCCAGCTTGGACATATCGAATATTATCTATAAAATCACTCTTTTTCCACCCCATAGTCTCCATTGTATTAATACACCCAACAAACTCTACATCATACTCCATTAAAGATTTAATTCTCTTTAATGTATTTTTATCATAATCCTTTTTAATTACTCTCATTCCAGGCCCATAAGCAATTACTACAACCTGCAAAGCCCCATCTGGATACTCTTTTAATATATTATAAATTGTCCCTAATAGATGATTTGCATACTCTCTATCTTTTCTATTGAGCTTCATTATAACTTTTCTTGGATTATCAAAACTAGGCTTTGGGTCCTTAAACTCATATTTCCCAAAAGCTAGCAAAGGAGTAAGTAGTAATAGTCCTAAAAATCTTCTTCTCACGCACTTTCCTTTAATTTAGAGACCAAGATAGCCTCATCTCCTACCCTAATCTCTCCATCTTTTATAATTTTGCAATATACACCACGATGTTTTAAAATTAGCTTAGGAAGCTTTGGACTATACTTAGTTAAGTGCTTACATAGTGTGCAATTTTGTGTAATCTCAACCACTGCACTCCCAATTTGGAGTCTATCTCCAATATTTAGAGTATGAGGGTCAAAATCTAATAATATATTCTCTCCAAGTGCAGCAGTAGGCAAATCTATTCCATTCTCTTTAGCCATCTCATACGGCTTTGTCCCAACAATCATTACAACCTTCTCTAAATCCCCATTAGCAAACTTATCACTCTTTATTCCATAATCTTTTTTTAATACTATTCTCTCTTGCTCTTTTCTAACTCCACTACTATTTAAAGGAGCAATAAAAACTTTTAAGACATTCCCTCTCTTCACCGCTTACTCTCCTTAATCTTTTTAAGTTTTTTAATAAACTCCTCTTTGCTAAAAGCTCCAACCAAATAATCAACTATCTCCCCTCTACTATTTAAAATAAAAAAAGTAGGAGTAAGACCCCTATACTCTTTTGCTAGCTCTTTTGGCAAAGACTCCTCCTCTATTACAATCTCTTTAAATAGATAATTTTTATCTAAAAACTCTCTAAAACTCCTATCAGAAAAGACCTCTTTTTTCATCTTCATACAATATGGGCAAAGCTTTGAACTAACTTCTACCAATATATACCTATTACTCTTTTGAGCCTCTTTAATTAAACCCTCAAGTGAAGTTCTCTTCTTCTCCACCTCTTTATTACTCTTTAAAGGTTTATAGTTAACTAAATAGTGAGCAATAAGCTCTAACTCCTCTTCACTAACCTCCCCTTTCATTGAAGGCTTTGGAGGCATATAAGATAGAACCTTAGGGTCACAAATACTCTTTTCTCTATCTGGATTATACAAATAATCTTTTAAAAAATCAGCCACCTCTTCTATCTTAAAATCCAAATCAACATCAGCACCAATCCTCTTAGGCCCCTCATTTATAGCCCAGCTAATCATATTAAGAGTTGGAGCTTTTAGATTAAGAAGCTTATTATCCTTTTTAAAAAAGTTCTCTTTTATCTTATTTGGTTCAATATACTCAATATGACAGCTACTACACTTCTTTTCAAAAATCTCTTTTCCCTTCTCAACTTCAGAAGCAAAAGCCAAACAACCCAATAATATAAAAGATAACTTTTTCATACTTAGCTCCTTAAAATAAAAAGCCACAAAGAGTGGCTCTTAACAATCAACAATCCCTTTATTATCCTTAATTCCAACAATCTCAGGAGTATCAACTTTAAGCTCTTTAATATGTTTAATATTTTTAAGATATGTCTCAACCGTCTCCCAAACAGGCTCACCTGGAGCTTTCTCATTAACAGTTGACCATCCAGCAACTTTATATTTCTTATTTGGGTCAAGTGGCTTCCCATCAAGAGTCTTTAAGTTACTAATTCTTTTACCCATCTTTTGAGTAGGGTCAATTGTATAAGAGAGACCTCCCGTTCTAACCATATCCCCACCTTGCTGATAGAATGGGTCTGGATTAAATAGGTTATCTGCAACATCCTCTAAGATATTTTTAATTGTCTTTCCATCTAACTCTCTTACATAAGTCTCTGGATAGGTCATTGCTGTTTGGGTTGCAAGCTCTTCAAAAGTCACATCTTGACCAGGAATTACCGAAACTCCCCATCTAAATCCAGGAGAGAGTGAAATATCAGCACCTTTTACCTCTCTTAAAGCATTACAGATAATCTGGTCAAAACTTCCATTAAAGTTTCCTCTTCTAAAAAGCGTTACATCAGTTGTTGCAACTACACGCTCCAAATCTTTTAGATAAGGCTTTCTAACCTCATCAATATACTTTTTCATCTCTTTATTCTCAGGCACCAAATCAGTAAAGATAGGAAGAAGGGTAAATTTAAAATCTTTAACTTTTCCATTTTGCACATCTAAATCAAGAACACTAACAAACTTTCCATTACTTCCAGCATTTGTTACATAAGTAACCCCACCTTTATTCTTAACTGGCACTGCTTCTGGAACTCCATCATGAGTATGGCCACCCATAATAAAATCAAGCCCACTTACAACTTGAGCTAGCTTCTTATCTACATCAAATCCATTATGAGAAAGAAGCAATATTGCATCAGGTTTTTCTTTTTTCTTAATCTCATTAACTAAATTTTGAAGATGCTCAGCTCTAATTCCAAATGTCCAATTTGGAATAAATCTTTTTGGATTAGCAATGGATGTATATGGAAACGCTTGCCCAATTACTGCAACTCTAGCATTTCCAAGCTTCTTAATAGTATAAGGAGGAAATAGCAAGCCACTATCTTCATCATAAGCCTCAGCACCTTCCATTAGGGCATCTTCTTTAACAAATACATTTTGAGCAACAAAATCAGCCTTTAGCTCTTTAATATTTTCTAAAACTTCCTTATCTAAATAAGTAAACTCCCAATGCCCTGTCATTACATCAACACCAAGAAGATTCTCAGCTCCAACCATATCTTTTCCGCGAGTCTGTAGTGCAGTCCAGCTACCTTGCCAAGTATCTCCACCATCAAGAAGTAGAGTCTTCTCTTTTCCAAACTCATTTCTTAAACTATCAACCACCGTCTTAATATAGGCAAATCCACCCATCTTTCCAATTACTTTTGCGTGCTTCTCAAAATCTACACATGTAAAAGCATAGGTTAATCTATCATTATCTTTAATTCCATAATACTCTAAAAAGTATTTTCCAACTAAATGCGGAGGGACATTTTTATTTCCAAAAAGTCCAATATTTACACTTGGCTCTCTAAAATATACTGGCATAAGTTGTGCATGAGAGTCAGTCATATGCAAAATTCTAACATTTCCAAATGGCTTTAACTTATAATAATCCTCTAGTTTTCCATTTGGAACAAGTCTCATATGTGAATTTGCAAAAATAGGAGTTGCACCAAGAGATGCCATTAAATAGATAAACTCTCTTCTGCCAAAACTATTCATTCTCTTTCCTTTTAAAATTTAAATCCATCACCTGGCACTGCAAGACGCCAAGTCTCTTCTGCCTCTTTTACTTGCTGAAGAGCTCTAATAGCAAATGTGCAAGCTCTCCAAGCTGCATAATCAGTTGGGAATGTTTGACTCTTCTCTTTTCCCTTCTCTTTATACTTAATTACTGCCTCTTTTTGTTTCTTCTTAATTGCCTCTTTTGTATATTTTATATACTCTCTGTTTCTAATCCCAAGGCGCTTAAACTCAACTCCAAGCTTAATAGCTTCAGGATTAAACTTCTCTGCAACCCCAATCACCTTCTCAAGCCCATTAGTTTTTACATCACAAACCTTTTTTACATCCAGCTTAACAGCCTCCTCCAAAAGATTTGCACTTCCAAGTGTCACCCCAAAAGCTACTGCTGCTAATACAATTTTTTTCATCCTAGCCTCCTTACTTTCTTATATCTGGCCCATCAACTGGCAACCCATTTGACATATATGCCATAAAGTAAGCAAGCTCATTCATCCATTGACTTCCTGGCTTATGAGGTGTCTCACCTTGGTCTTTATTACACCCTTTAACGCGTCTCTCAAGTGTTCCTAAAGCCTCCCACTTAAGTCTATATACTGGAAAATGAGTCACATGCCCTAATAGTGGCGACATATATTCATTTCTAACTCTTTGACCTGCTCCTTGCACATGACAAGTTGCACACGAAAGTTTTAGATACCCTCTTTGAGAATAGTATGCTTTTTTCCCTCTTGCATAAGCCTCAGCTGCCTCTTTTGAGTCAATTACAATATTTATCTTTTTCCCCTTCTCTCTTGAGGTTGCCGCAAAATAAGCTTGCAAATCAGCCATTTTACCCTTATTCATATTCCAAGGCTTCTCACCATTTTCAACTAAACAATTATTAATAGCTCCTCCTAAAGTTACCACCCCTTTTCCTTTTATATATTTAGGGTAGTCACCTGCAATTGCCGGGTCTGGAAAACAATCTTTAAAGCTCTTTCCACTTTTAAATTTAGTCTTCTCATAAAGCTCTTTACCAGCTTCTATATTATCTTCATATGGAGGAAACTCATTCATCTCTTCATATTGAGCACGCCCCGTCTTATTGAATGCATATGAGCCAAGCCTAAACTCTTCCCACTTTATTCCCCATCTAAAATTATTCTCTAACTCTTCTTTTGGCGTATATGGAAAATAAAGAGCTGCATTCTTCTTATCAGCAAACTTCTTCTCAAAATAGGCAATTAATGCTTTTCTATCTTTCTCAGCTTCCTCATTAAAGTTTGCTCCATTTAAAAAGGCAATCGAGCCAACTACTGAAGCTATTACTATCTTTTTCATAATCTAATCCTTTCACCCATAGCAGCAAGGCTAAAGGGAGTTTAGCCTTTAACTTTTACTTTTTTAGATTCTGTATTACCCTTTAAATCTACCCAACTAAGCTCAAGCTCTTCACCCTTTTTCCCTTTATACTTGAACTTAATAAGAGGGTTTTTTGATAAAAATTGACTAGTACTTGCTTCATATACCACATCACCATTTGATTTTGCCTCAATATAAACAATAAAGTTAGGCTCTTTACCCTTCTTTTTTGCTTGGTCATAAGTTAACATTGGATGCTTTAAAAGCGCTATAACACTAACAATTCCTTCCTCTTTCTCTTTTGCTTTAATTTTAATTTTTCCCATATCTATACTCCTTTTCTCTTTTTTATTTTATTTATATAGTTTGCTCTACTAAAAGTGGCATCAACCACCACATCCACCAGCAGTTACCTTAACAACTTTGCTAGCTCTATATAGCTTTCCATCAACCTCTGCTACAACAGTTACAATTCCAGTCTTTGCCATCTTAATTCTTAGAGCATAATCTGGAATCCCTCTTTCAGGAATATCCCAAATTGCTACCAGCGCTTCTGGGTTTGCAGTTTGAAATAGTGCAATTCTATTTGCCTTATCAATCTTAAAGCTAACTGGAACTTGAGCACCACTTTCTGCAATATCTGGCGCTTTTAGAGTAATTTTTCCCTCTTCAGTCTTATCTGTTCCAAAAATTGCCTTAATTGCCTCATTTGTTCCAGTTAAATCATTTTCATCCTCTTTATTTTTTATCTTCCAAACATCTGGAAGCTCTTTTCTATAATTTTTTGCTATCACACTCACTGGTGCTAATGAGATAGCTGCTGCACCTAAAGTTAGTCCTAAAAATCTTCTTCTTTCCATTATATCTCCTTTTATTAATTTATTGTTTTTAAATAAGCAACAACTGCTTTTATCTCCTCATCGCTAAGCACTCCATTCTTTCCAAATGGAGGCATAGCTGAGAGTGGATTTGTTGTATACGGGTCATAAATCTTATCATATAAAGCTTGTTCAGGCCAAGCTGATAGAAACTGCAACTTAGGCCCCAAACTCCCTGGCCCATCAACTTTATCTCCATTGACATCGTGACAAGCCAGGCAGTTTCCAAGCTTTTTGGTCATAAATATCTTTCGTCCCTTTTTTACTAAATCTTCATTTGCCATTGAAGCAGTGGCTGCAACTGCTACAACCACTGCTGCTAAAAAAAACTTTTTCATGGCCTATCCTTTCATTTATTTAGACTGCTCCACCATAAAGTCCACAATTCCCTTAATATCTTCATCACTTAAGTCCATCGCTCCACCTTTTGGAGGCATACCCTTAAATCCTTTTATTGCATGCTCATATAGAGTCTCTATCCCTTGCTTAATTCTACTAGCCCACTCCTCTTTATCACCAGGCACTGGAGCAATTGCCTTATTCATATGACAAGCACTACATTTTTCTTCAAAAAGCTTAGCATATTTAGAATTTTGAGCTGACCCCTCTTCTTTTTTTGGAAGGTCTCTTTTTGTGCTAAGCGGTGGTCTAATTCCATCATCTAATGGCTGAGAGATTCTAACCACCTTTGCTGTTGGACAATTTTTCATACATCTAACATTTGGTGTTGCATAGTTGCTTGAATCACTTAAAAACTTCTTCATCACTAATGGGCCATCTGGACCATTAACATCAGGATAGAACCCATTTACATTTGGCATAACAACCTTCATTAACTTCTCTTTAGTTAATACATACTCATCATCAAGCTCTTCCCCATCAATTGTAATCTCATTTAACGATAGTAAATAAGCCACAATTGCATAAACCTCATCATTTGTCAAGCTCATTGGATGAGGGAAAGGCATACCAGTTTTTACATACCACCAAAGAGTAGAAGCATATGGCCAATAGCTTCCAATTGTCTTAATTGGCGGCTCATCCCCTGGCTTTAACATCTGATTTTTAAGAGTTCCTTGTCCACCCACTAATAGTGGATACCCTTTTCCTCCACTTCCCATCTCTCCATGACACATCTCACAATGTTTTGCATAAAGCTCATCACCTTGCTCAACGCTCCCTTTTCCATCTGGAAGCCCTTGCCAATCATATCTAACATCAATATCGCGAGCTTTAATCTCATTTTTAGTTGCTTCTCTACCAAAATTAAACTGCTTTATCTCATACGCATCTGGATTTATCTTATAAGTATCTGCATACACATCATCTTTAATATGATACTTAATTGCCCCATCTACTGCTCTCTTATCTAATGGAGGGGTTTGCAATTTTATCTCTTGAGGCTGCGCACTAATTGAGGTTGTTGCAAATAGGGTAAGCGCAACAAATGTTGAGATTCTCTTAAGATCTAATTTGAACATTATGCACCTCCCCATTTGCTTTTACTTCCCAAGTTACAATTGCATTTCTATGATAAATGTTCTCAACTCCCATCTTTCCTACTTCTTGGTCTATTGTTGGTTGAACATTTCCAACCTCATCATATGCTCTTGAGCTAAGTAGAAGTGGTTCTCCTTCCCACTTATAGATATAACTAAATCTAGTCCAAGCTTTTGGAAGCACTAAACCTTTTAATTTTGCTTCAACCCAATTCTTTCCACCATCAAAGCTAATATCAACTCCTTTAATTCTTCCATGCCCACTCCAAGCAAGCCCCTCAATCTCAACTACATCTCCTTTTTTAAGGTGAGTCCAAGGCTTATCTGGACATGGTCTAGTAATTACAGAGTTAACCTCCATTGGCCAAAAGAATCTAATTGCCTTTCCACTTGGCATAAGCATTGTATATTTTGAAGTCTCCTCTTTTGCATGCCAAGGCTTATCACCAATCTCTATTCTTCCAAGCCATTTAATATTTAGATTTCCTTCCCATCCAGGAACTAATAATCTAATAGGATATCCTTGCTCTGGTCTTAGAGCTTCACCATTTTGAGCCCAAACAACCATTGCATCATCTAAAATCTTCTCAAGTGGAATTGTTCTTCCCATATGTGAGTTATCGCTACCTTCAGCTAAAACCCACTTAGCACCCTCTTTAATTCCAGCATCTTTTAAGATATGCTTAAGTCTAACACCAGTCCACTCAGCCTGGCTCATCATACCTTTTAGAAATTGAAGAGTGTTAAACTGAGGCGCTCTCCACTCAGTTGAACCATTTGCTGGACACTCAATAAAGTGAATTACACTCTCACTTGGATACTTTTTAATATCCTCTAATGTTAATACCAATGGCTTTTCTACCATTCCATGAATTAATAATCTATACTTATTTGGGTCAATTATTGCTACTCCACCATGGCACCTATTAAAAAATAGTCCATTTGGAGTGATAATTCCATCAAGCTCATGAATAGGACACATTGCAACACTTGCATACATATCCCCTGAGCTTAATAACTCATGCACTCTTCTTACAACATTATGCTCATATGGAGATGGTTGGCCATATAGATACTTATCTACTGGCAAGCCTAACTTTTTGCCCCACTCTGGCTCTTCAATCAGATTTGGGTCATCTGCTTTGAGCAAAGAGGGAGCCAAAGTTCCCGCAGCAACCACAGAAGCGGCAATATTCTTTAAAAAGCCTCTTCTGCTCTCTCTTTTATTATCTATTTCTCTTTTCAATTATTTAACCTCCATATCATAAGATATAATAAAATATTATCAAATAAGATATTTTTTTTGTATAAAAAATAATTAGAAAAGAGAGATTCATTATTAATTAAAAGTGATTGGTTACTATTAGTTACAATTATATTATGTAATAATTAAAAAGTATTTAACTTAAAATTAAAAATTATTTATATAATCTTATTTTAAGTTTTAAAATGAAACTTCCCAATCTCCAAAAAAAAGAAAAATAAAATGATAAAATGGAAGAATATTTCATTAAAAAAGAAAAAAGAGATAAAAAAAGAAGATTTAAAATATTTTTATAGCTCCATTATTTCAGTATATAAGCTTTAATTTATCATATTAGCAATAAATCTAGCAAAATCATCCCTATCATTGGGACATTTAGCCACTTTATAAAATTTATATCCCATCTTATTTGCAATCTCTCTATGCTCTATATCAAGCTCAAATATAGTCTCGCTATTATCAATGGTAAAAGAGATTGGAAATATCAAAACCCTAAGAGAGGTTGGATTTCTTAAAATATCTATCAAATTTGGCTCCAACCAAGCCCCTTTCCCAACTTTTGACTGATAGGCCAAAATTGTATCTTTAAACTCAACTCCTCTACTCTTTAACTCTTTAACTAATAGCTCTTTATTCTCTTCAATCTCTTTTTGATAGGGGTCTCCTTTTTTAATAATACTCATTGGCAATCCATGAGCTGAGATAATAAGATTAATATCTTGCGAATTATTGCTATTTAGCGCCTCACAAATCAAAGAGGCTTGAATCTCAATATACTCTTTATTATTATAATATCTATCTATAATCTTTAAGGTAGGATTATAGTTTAGCTCTTTTAAAGCAGCCTTTATATCCTCAATTGAGCTTTTAGTAGTGGTTGTAGAGTAGTGAGGATACATTGAAAAAAGAATCAACTCTTTGATATTTTGCTCTTTAAATCTTTTTAATATATCTATTGCAAATGGAGGAACATATCGCATAACAGGATAGGTTGGAATATTGGTTAAAGAAGAGACCTTTTTTGCTAAGGAGTTTGTTATCTCTAATAGAGGAGACTTACCACCAAGAGCTTTATAGTTCTCAATTGCTTCATTTAATCTTTTTTTAACAATAATTTTTCCAACAATTTTTCTAAGGATTGGATTTGTTTGAAGAATATATCTATCATCAAACATATTTTTTAAAAAGAGCTCCACCTCATCAAGATTTGATGGACCACCCATATTTAAAAGAAGAATTGCTCTACTCATATAGACTCTTTTTTTGATTGAATATTACAATATTTTAGCTTTTAAGAAGTATAAGAAGAAAAAAATGGCCGGGAGAGGGGGATTCGAACCCCCGGAGGTGTTACCCTCACCGGTTTTCAAGACCGGCACGTTCGACCACTCCGACATCTCC
>JAADEQ010000129.1 GCA_013153345.1 Campylobacterota bacterium
AGATAGAAGGAACAGATATGAATGTAATTGCTGCTAATATGAATGATGAGATTCAAAAAGTAACTGGAAGAAAATATGGAATCCATCGTGGAAAACCACCAGCAGCCTTAATTCATGGAAGTGGTAGAGAGTATTACTACTCCAAAGGGATACTCTCTTTAGTAGTAGAGGTTGGAACTAAAAATATTCCAGACTATATGAAAGTTATGAGTGGAAGTATAAAAGAGAATATTGCCGCCCTAATTAAAACCTTCTCTGAAGTTATTAACTACTCCCCTTTAGCTCCTAGAAGAGTAGATAACTTTAGAGTATTTGATGTTGGGGCTCAAAGTGTAACGTTAAGTTGGGACTATGAGCTAAGAGAGGATATATATTTTGAGATATACCGCTCAACACTAGATAAAGATGCTTGTAATGAGAGAACATTGGTTGGAATTACCACTAAAAACTACTATATCGATGACCAACTCGAGAGCTCAACTAACTATAACTATACAATTAGAGCCGTTAATAAAAAGAGTACCCTAAAATCCCCTTTTGCTCCAGTTGTAAAGGCTAGAACCAAATTGGATGATGATGAGTTTTTTAAATTTATATTTGCATCTCAAAAAGAGACTGGGTATGTTGGAGAGTATACCCAAGAGAGAAATAGGAGCCACTTTGGAGTAAATTCTCTATTTGTAGGGGTTAATAAGAGCAAAGGGGTTTGTGATGGAGTGGTTACATTTGATTTAAGCACCCTTCCAAAAAATGCTATTATAAAAAGAGCTAGGTTTTATATCTATCCAATGAATCGTGTAGGGGCAAAGATTGAGAAGTTTGGAGAGTGGAGTCTATCGCTTCTTGAGCCAAATAGCTTTAGTGATATAAGTGATTTTAATCAAATTGATAAAGCCCCAGCAAAAACTCTTATTGGCCAAGCTATAAAGTCTCAACATTTAACTCAAGGAATCTGGAACTTTTGGGATTTTTCTCAAAAGGAGTGTGAGCTACTTCAAGAGGAGATTAAGAATAAAAAAGCTGTTTTTCGTCTTGATGGACCTAAATATCTTCCTGATGGTGAAGATTCTCAGATGATGCAGTTTGATATTGGATATGGAAAGTTTGGGGGAGGAATCCACTATCGTCCAATGTTAGATATTGTATATACCCTTGAGCCTGAAGTGTTAGAGTTAAGGCCTCAAGAGCTCTCTACTATCTCTAAAGATAGAGTAAAAGAGAATATTTTAGAGAGTGGATTTGATAAAGATGGTGATAAAGTATATGGATATATGAGTTTTGATTTATCCAAGCTGCCAGATTTTGAGACTACAATGATTACAGAGTGTGCTATTAAGATTAAGAGCAAAAATAGAATTAATAAAAAGAGCGATGTGAGGTTCTATTTAGAGCTTGTGGAGGTTGATGAGGTTGGAAGCTATGAGGATATTAAGCATCGTGAAAAGATTGAGTATATTGGATATGAGGTTGCCCAAAGCGACCTAAAGCCAAATGAGTATCAATTTTTTAAGTTTGATACTCTTTCTCGAAAAGTATTAGATATTTTGCACCAAAATAATAAGAGCCTAAAGCTTGTAATTAAACCAACAACTGCCCTTGGGGCAAAAAATCAAATTACGCAGTGGGATGAGGATGTAAAACTAATTGTCAAATATGTACCAAAGCGAAGAAAAGCCCTACAAAAGGTAAAAAATCTAAAAATAACTAAAGAGAAGGGAATTATTAAACTAACTTGGGATAGAGTAGAAGATGAGAATCTTAAAGGGTATTATGTTGTAAGAAATAGATTTCATCCTCCAAAACACTTTTTAGATGGAGTAAAACTTTATGGAGGGAAAGATAACTTTACATATGATAAGTTTGGCTCTTTAGATATAGAAAAATATTATGCTGTCTTTGCTTATGATAATGTGCCAAACTTCTCTGAGCCAGCAATTATAAAATATGACCCTTTGGAGAGTTATGAGTCTAAGTGCTAAAAAGTAGCTCTTTTTAAGGTAGCTTCTCTATTTTTCTTTTTTATATTTTCTTCCCCTCTCCCTTTGGCTTTAAAAGTGTTATAATATATTACTTTAGCTCAAAGGATAAGAGATGAAGTTTATTAGATTTTTTAAAGAGATTAGAAATAGTGATGTTGCGTTAGTTGGGGGAAAGAATGCCTCTTTAGGGGAGATGTATCAAAAGCTAACACCTCTTGGAATTAGGGTGCCAAATGGATTTGCCATAACTGCAAAAGGATATTTTTATCTTTTAGAAAAAGGTGGGATAAAGAGCAAGATTAAAGAGCTTTTAAAAGATATTGATACAATTGATATTGGAGTACTTGATAGCAAAAGTCGCCAAATTAGAGAGCTAATATTCTCAACTCCACTTCCAAAAGATTTGCAAGAAGAGATTTTGGATGCATATAAAAGATTAAGCAGTGAGTATGGTGTAGATGAGGTTGATGTTGCAGTAAGAAGTAGTGCAACTGCAGAAGATTTGCCAGATGCATCATTTGCAGGGCAGCAAGATACATATTTAAATATTCAAGGGGCAAGCTCTTTAATTCATCATATAAAGTTATGTTTTGCTTCACTTTTTACAACCAGAGCAATTAGCTATCGCCAAAGCAGAGGCTTTAGCCATTTTGATGTTGGGCTAAGCGTTTGTATTCAAAAGATGGTAAGAAGCGATAAGGCAAGTAGCGGGGTTATGTTTAGCATTGATACAGAGAGTGGCTTTGAGGATGTTGTTTTAATTACCTCTTCTTGGGGGCTTGGAGAAAACGTTGTTGGAGGGGTTGTTAATCCAGATGAGTTTTATGTATATAAGCCAACGCTAAAAAAAGGCTTTAAGCCAATTATTAAAAGAGAGCTTGGCTCAAAAGAGCTAAAGCTAATCTATTCAAATAATCCAAATGAATCAACAATTAATATTAAAACAACTCCAAAAGAGCAAAAAAGCTTTAGCTTAAGTGATGAAGAGGTTTTAGAGCTTGCAAACCAAGCAATTATAATTGAGCAACACTACTCAAAAGAGGCAAAAAGATACCAGCCAATGGATATTGAGTGGGCAAAAGATGGAATAGATAAAAAGCTTTATATTGTTCAAGCAAGGCCAGAGACGGTTCAGAGCCAAAAAAAAGATATTGAGTTTGAAAGATATATAATTGATGCTAAAGGGCATAAGGTTTTAACCCAGGGCATTGCAATAGGCTCAAAGGTTGGAATTGGAAAGGTTAGAAAGATTGAATCGCTTGATGCAATTGGTGAGTTTAAAAAAGGGGAGGTGTTAGTTACTGATATTACTGATCCAGATTGGGAGCCTGCAATGAAGATTGCAAGCGCAGTTGTTACAAATAGAGGTGGAAAGACTTGCCACGCGGCAATTGTTGCAAGAGAGATTGGAGTGCCTGCAATTGTTGGGTGTGGTAATGCAACCAAGGTGCTTGAGAGTGGGATGGAGGTTAGTGTTGATTGCTCAAGTGGAGAGATTGGCAAGGTTTATGAGGGAAGGGTTGAGGTTAAGGTAGAGAAAATTAAAAGCGATAATAAAAAGTTAAATACAAAAATATATGTAAATATTGGAAATCCATCAAGAGCCTTTTTAGTTAGCAAGCTTCCTGTTGATGGTGTTGGGCTTGCAAGAATGGAGTTTATTATAAATAACTATATAAAAGTGCATCCATTAGCTCTTAGAGACTTTTATTACAATAAAGAGGTGGATGAAAAAGAGAAAATTGAGCAAATAATTAGCGGATATAAGGATGCAAAAGATTTTTTTATTAAAAAAATTAGTGAGGGTGTTGGAATGATTGCAGCAGCTTTCTATCCGCGCCCTGTTATTGTTAGGACAAGCGATTTTAAATCAAATGAGTATAGAAAGATGGTTGGTGGGGCAAAATATGAGCCAATTGAAGAGAATCCAATGCTTGGCTTTAGGGGTGCAAGTAGATACTATAGCGATATTTATAAAGAGGCTTTTGCTTGGGAGTGTGAGGCGCTAAGAGATGTAAGAGAGGCTATGGGGCTAACAAATCTAAAATTGATGGTTCCATTTGTTAGAACTCCAAAAGAGGGCAAAAAAGTTTTAAAATTAATGAGAGAAAATGGGCTAATTCAAGGAGAAAACGAGCTTGAGATTTATATGATGTGTGAGATTCCATCAAATGTGATTTTAGCAAAAGAGTTTTTAAAAGATTTTGATGGATATAGCATTGGCTCAAACGATTTAACCCAACTTACGCTTGGAGTTGATAGAGATAGCAGCTTAGTTAGCCATATTTTTGATGAGAGAGATAAGGCGCTAAAGAAGCAGTTTAAAAAGGTTATAAAGATTTGTAAAAAGAGAAATAAATATATTGGAATTTGTGGGCAAGCGCCATCTGATTATCCAGAGGTTGCTAAGTTTTTAGTTAAAAAAGGAATTGATTCACTCTCGCTAAATAGCGATTCGATTTTAAAAATAAGAGAAATTGTTGCAAAGATTGAGAAGAGGAAAAAATAAAAACTATTTTATTAAAGGAGTAAATTTAGAAGAGGTATTGCTTCTATTTTTCTCTTTAGCCTCAACCTCACAGCAATTAAGCAGAGATTTATCTGGATTTTTTAAAAAGTCATATCCTCTATATATGGTATAAAATCCATATAAAATTACAATAATTGCAGCAAGATTCATCATTGTTTTTCTAAAGTTTGTCTCTTTAAAAAAGCTGGTAAATACTCCAAGGCTAAATAGCGCTGGAATTGTGCTAAGGCCAAAAATTAGCATTACAACTGCTCCCCAAAAAGGACTTCCAGTACTTGCAGCACTTACTGCAAAAAAGTAAACTAAGCCACATGGCAAAAGCCCATTTAAAAGGCCTAAAATATAAAAACTACTTAGACTTTTTGAGTTTAGCACATTTTTAAAGCTTGCTTGATACCAAGAGGATTTAAAAAATGAGTGCTCAAGCATTGTTAAAAACTTAACCTGCCCAATTAAAGAGAGCCCTGCTAAAATCATAAAGACTCCTGCAATTATTGTTAACGTAGCAATTGCAATATTATTAAACGATACAACTCCTCCAATTGCTCCAAAAATTGCTCCTAAAATTACATATGTTGTTACTCTTCCAAGATTATATGCAAGGTGAGCCAAAAGCTGTTTAGCTCTTTTTTCCTTCTCATCAATTTTTGAGCTTGAATATGCAATTACAATTCCTCCACACATCCCAATGCAGTGTCCAAAACCTCCAATAAATGCAATTGCAATTAGTGATAATATATCAATTGTCTCCATTAAATTCCCAGTAGTTTTTTTCTAATTTTTGGATTTGTTAAATTCTCGCCTCTATACATTCTTAGTTTCATCTCCTCAAATGAGATTGTATTATTTATATCTTTTTCTCTTGCGCCAAATCCATAATGCATTGGGGTGTGATCAGTTACGCCATATCTTGCCTTTTTTGCATCAATCCATCTATTGGTATCAAGCGTATATACCCACATTTTTGCTTTATCTTTAAAAGGTTTATTCTTTAGCCAAAGCACCATACATCCAACATCATCAAAAAACCAAGTTCTCCCATCTGGAGCTACAACTTGAGCTGAGTTTCTTAGCTCTTTTATAACCATTGCACATTGAGGGTCATTGGTCTTATTTAGCTTTATAGAAAGAGGTTTTTGCTCCTTATTTCCTGTTACAACAACAATTGGTTTTTCCTCTTTTGCTAAAGAGATAAAAATTCCTGCAATTATTGCAACTAGTGTAATTGAGACTAAAATTGGCAAAAGCTTTTTCATAAAAAGACTCCATTTTTAAAGTAATAGATGGCTACATATAAAGTAGATATTATCACAAATAGAGTTATGAGAAGCTGTGCAAAAGAAGATAGTTTTATATCTTTTTTTAAAAATAGAGCAATTAAGGAGTTAATTAGCATTAAAAATGCCCCTAAAAAGAGAGTTCCCCACAATAAATAGCCAATATAGTAATACTCTTTTGCAAACATACAAAATGGGCATTTATGGGTTGGCAACTCATATATATAGGTTCCAAAAAAGTAAACCACACTATAATAGCTTATATATAAAAAAAGAGCTGTTGCAATTAGATTAATTATATATTGCCTAAAAAAAAGCGAAAAAATGGTTACAAAATATAAAGAGTAGAACAGAATTAAAAGAGTCTTTATATCAAGCCCAAAAGGAAGTGGATTTGCCCCTTCAAGTTGCCCATATAAGGTGCTACAACAACTAACAGGCCTATTTGTATCAATATTTAAAAAGTATAAAAAATCAAGAGTCAGCTCAATAGTTAAAAAGAGAAAAACTACTAAAAAAAGAGCCATCTTTAACTTAAAATATGGGTAGTTTTTTGCCTCTAAATCAAGATAGTTTATAAAAATCCAAAGAAGCAAGCCAAATATAATAAAAAGCTTTATTGCAAGAAGAGTTAAACCATAACTATTTGCACTAATTACTCCAGCAGCACACATCGCTCCTGGCACTTGAAGAGATAGAGCATCAATTGTAAAGATAAAATAAAATATTAAGCCAACTTTTGCAAGAAATATAAAAGTAATTAAAGTAACAATTAAATATGCAATCTCTTCAAGGCGAAATTGAAGCTCACTAAAGCTACTAAAATCCCACTTTTTTAGAAGATAGATTGCAACTAAAAATCCAATAAGAGATAGAGTATATAAAATGCCCTCACTTAGCAAATAGACTATTACTTTTGAGTTTAATAAAATCTCACTCATAAACTCTTCCATCTTCTAATTTAATTGTTTTAAACTCAACCTCTAACTTATCAAAAATTGGGTCGTGAGTTGCAATAATAATTGTTTTATTTAAATTTTTTAGCTTTTTTACTAAATCTAAAAAGAGTAGTGAGTTATTCTTATCTAAATTTGCAGTTGGCTCATCAAAAAGAAGATATTTTGGGCTATTAATAATTGCTCTGGCAATTGCAACGCGTTGCTGCTCTCCTCCAGATAGATTTGCTACAATCTCTTTAGCTTTATGTTCAATATTTGCTACCTTTAGGGCATTAAGCGCCTTTTTTTGCGCCTTTTGTAGTGATTTTTCATACGGAATTAGAGGCGCTAAAATATTATCAAGAGGTGTTAAGTTTTTTATTAGATTAAAATTTTGAAATACAAATCCAATATTTTTAAATCTAAAGCGGCTAAGGTGTAAATCTGGAAGTTTTGAGATTGGCTCATTATCAATTAAGATAACTCCTGAAGTTGGCTTATCAAATCCTGCAATTAAAGAAAGAAGTGTGCTTTTTCCACTTCCGCTAACTCCTTTTAAAATTACTACTTCATTATCATTAATCTCTAAGTTAATACTCTTTAGCGCCTCAAAATCTTTAAACTTTTTATATAGATTTTTAATTTTTATCATTTTAAAGCCTCTTTTGGTGAGCTAATAGCAATCTTCCAAACAGGAATTAGGATTGATGCAATAAAAGGGATAATAAATAGAATAAAAATAGTAGCAATTGTAGAGAAATCTACTACTCTAATAAAAATAACACTATTTTTTAGGTTTGAATCTCCTAAAAATATATCTTTTAAAATTGGGGCATTAAAGATAAAAACAAATATATATGCACTAAGCACTCCAATTAAAAAGGCAAAAATTGCACTAATTAG
Organism: Campylobacterota bacterium; assembly: GCA_013153345.1. GTDB lineage: Bacteria > Campylobacterota > Campylobacteria > Campylobacterales > Sulfurovaceae > JAADEQ01. Next base: position 7,628 of record JAADEQ010000129.1, read on the forward strand.
ACTCTCAAATAGTTTAAACTTTAAGATATCTTTTACACTCCAACCAAGGCTTCTTAATATTGCAATCTCTTTTTTCTCATCTAAATTAACAAGAGAGTAGCGTTGATATAAAATCAACATAAAAGTTGTTAGTGTAATTAAAAATAGGCTTAAAAATATCCCTCCTTTAAAATTAAAGATATTATCATAAGCTCTTTTTATATCATCTTTGCTAACTACTAAAATATCATAAAATAGCGCATTTAATTTATCTTCAATATTTGCCCACTCATCTTTATTTGCAACATTTATTGCAATATCGCTAATTTTATCCTCATCAACTCCTAAAATCTTTTTTGCCAAATCTAAGGAAGTAATTATTACATTTCCATAATTTAGCGCAAGCTCTTTTGGCAAGACTTTATAGATTTTAACCTTTATAAACTCTCCATTAGGGCTTAGAAAATTATAATCTTTGTTGTAAAAATGGCTCTTTAGATAGCTATATACCTCACTTCCAACAATCATATTTGAGCCTTTAATAAACTCTTTTAGATTAATATCTTTAAAGATTTTTTCTAACTCTTTATTTGAGATATCCTCTAAAAAATCAACTCCAATAATTAGCGCCCACTTTTTTTTATCTTCAAAATAGTATCTTCCATAGACTCTTGGAGTAATTGAGGTTACTCCATAAATTTGGGAGATTTTATCAATCCAATCAAGGGGCAAATCAACTTGCCTTCCGCCTCTATTTTTTTGAATAATAAAGTCTGGTTGATTTTTTATTGTAGATTTTAGCGAGGCTTTAATTGAGTCTTGAATAAAAAAGATACTACTTAGCAAAAATATAATTATAGAAGAGATTAAGATGGTGCTAATTAGCTTTTTTTTATCTTTAAAAAGGTTTAGTGTTAGGTAGTAAAAATATAGACTATTTCTCATTTTCAAAATCCATTTTATATATAAAATCTATCTTATCAAGATTTAAAAAGAGATTTGGATAGTAGTTTAATCTCTTTTTAAAATTTTGATAATATAAAGAGTCATTTTCATAAAATGCTACATTAAGAGAAAGAAGTGGGAGTTTTGTTAATTTGGAGATGGAGTTATTTAGGGAGGCTATTTTAGAGTTATCAAACTTAATATAATCAACTATTACAATTAAAAATAAAACTGCTATAAATATAACTACAATAAAAAACTCCCTAATCATTGATTATATTCAACTCCATCTAAAGATAGAACAAGTTTTGGTGTTATCTCATTAAATTTTATGATTTTTTTTCCATTATGCTCTTTTAAAAAGTTTTTTGCCTCATCAAGAGTTGAAAATGGAATCAATTCATTTCCCATTGGACCATATATATTTGAGCCAATTACATAAAAGGCTTTTTTTGCATCAATTGGCTCAAGAGTATAGTAGTTTGTAACCTCCATTTTAGAGATTTTTTCTCTATTATATTTAAAATCTCCATCAAAGATATAATATTTCATCATATCTTTTACACCATCAAAATAGAACTTTTTCCCATCAATCTCCATTACTGCAGCCCATCTTGGATATTTTGCAACAAACATTCCACAAACTGGACACTTTGCATCTTTTGGAACATCAATTTGAGTAGAGTGGTGGTGGTTTTTAGATAGAAGATAGGTTGCAACTGCTTTTATATCCTTATCACTTATACCTTCACAAGCGTTTGATTCTTTTATCTTTTGAACTAATTCCTCAACTAAGGCTCCATCTTTTGGAAGCTTTGAGGGCTCGCAAAAAAGGTTAATTACCTTTTTGCCTCTTTTTGCCAATCTATCTAAAGGAGCACTATTTAGGAGGGCAATAGCAAAAAAAAATATTAAAAGTTTTCTCATTTCTCTCCTTTATATAGATAGATTGCAACTGCTTGAAGCTCTTTTCCTTTTAAGTTAGGGCAGCTTTTATTTTTTATAATATAAGATTTAGCCTGTGCAACTGAATTAAACTTTTCATCTATCTTTTGACACATCTTATTATATACCATTTTTCCCATCTTTGCCATTTTTGCTTGGCGAGCGGCTACTGCTTTTTTATCTGCTTCAAACTCTTTTTTAGCAATCTCAAGTGCTTCATTAAAGCTCATTACTTTTCCGCCATTTTCGTTTGCAAATTTATCTGCTGCCTCTTTTGTTCCAAATGCATAAAAGCTAGTCTTTGACATAGTTGCAGGTTTTTTGCTTCCAACTACATAAAAAGCGCTACCTGCATCAATAAATTTTAGTGTTGTATTATCAACAACTTTAATCTCTTTTGGCTCTTTGCCCATATTCATAGTATCAACTAAGCAGTAAATTGAGCAATATTGCTCCCACTTTCCATCAACTTTTGCAGCGTGGTTTGTTCTATAAAACATTGGAAGAGTCATTCCACATCTTGGACAAAATAGCTTGTTTTCTCCCTCTTGTAAGATTTGAGCCTCTTTTATTGGAACCATTCTAAAGTCTTTTGGCATTGTTAAATTTTTTGCTCCAAGATTAACTAGAAAAAGTAGCAATAATATCTGTAAAAATCTCATAACCTCTCCTTTTATTTATTATAAAAATTATAAATAGAGTTTGTTAAATGAGTGTTAAATTAAGATAAACCAACTGCCCACTCATAAAAAGGAACTGCTTTAAAAGAGATATCTTTAATTATAAATTCATAATGGGTAGAAATGGTAACTAAAATCACCTCTTTTATATTAAATTTATTATATATATCATAAGCTTTATAAGCTTTTACCCAAGCACTATCTTCATTATCAAAAGGGCTTATTTGAATAAAAGTATTATTTATAATATAGCCTAATGGGGT
>JAADEQ010000148.1 GCA_013153345.1 Campylobacterota bacterium
AATAAAGTTTGTAAATGAAGGGATATACTCAATATTATATTTTTTTGCAAAATCAATATAGCGCCTCATCTGCTCTTTATTAAGAGCAATAGTTTCTTTAACAAACTCCTTATCTTCTAAAGCATTAATAGCTGCAACTAATGATAGAGTTGTAATATTAAATGGAGGCCTTACTTTATATAAAAGCTCTATTAACTCTTTATTTGCAATTCCATATCCAACTCTCATACCTCCAAGCCCATAAGCTTTAGAAAAGGTTCCAAGATATATCACATTTGGAAAACTAAGCAGCTCTTTTGGTAAGATTTTATACTCATCTTTATCAACATACTCCATATAAGCCCCATCAACAACCACAATTGAATCTTTTGGGGCGCTATTAATAATCTCAAAAACATCATCTTTTGGCGTGGCATCTCCTGTTGGATTATTTGGAGTGCAAATATAGATAATATCTGGATTTTCTTCTTTAATTTTTTGTTTAAACTCACTTGGAATATGTTTGTAGCTACTTGTTTTTATAACTTTAGCTCCAAAACTCTTTGCATAAATCTCATACATTGCAAAGGTTACTTTTGAAGTTAAGATAGAAGAGTTCTCATTTAATCTAATATGAGAGATAAACTCAATTATCTGGTCACTCCCAGCTCCTATTATTATATTTTGTTTATCTATATCAAATCTTTTACAAAGAGCCTCTTTTAGCTCATACATACTATCATCTGGATATAAATAGGCTTTTGAAGCATTATCTTTAATTGCTTTAATAGCTTTTGGAGGGGCCCCTAGGGGATTTTCATTTGAAGCTAACTTTACCACATCTTCAGGCTTTATTCCAAACTCTCTAACAACCAACTCAATTGGCTTTCCTACCTCATAGGTTTTTATATTATCTAAATATCTGTTATATATCATCTGCTTCCTTTACATATGAGCCTAAAAATTTAATTGAGTCTTTATGTTTTTTAAATATATCTTGAATATTCTTATCATCCTTATGGCCGCTAAACTCTAAAAAAAAGATTGAGGTTCCTCCAACAATATGAGATTTTATCTTAGTTAAATCGATATTATACTTTTTAAAATCAAGCAAAAAATCAACAAGTGCGCCGGGGCGGTTTGGAAGTTTTGCTAAAATTGTTGTCTTATCATTTCCACTTGGAGCATTCTCAAAATCGCTTACTATAAAAAAGCGCGTCTTATTATTCCCCTCATTTTCAATATTTTTATAATGAATTGGCAAATTATACATTTTCGCAGCAACTTCTGAACAAATTGCAGCTGCATTTTTATTCTCTTTTGCAAGTTGGGCCGCTTTTGCAGTTGATTCAACTGGAATTTGCTCAACATTATCTAGCCCAAAATCCTCTAAAAAGTTGCTACACTGCCCAAAAGCAATATCTTTTGAGTAGATTTTTTTAATATCTTTTAGATTCTCACACTCACTTGCAAATACCAAATGAACATCTAACACAACCTCTGCAACAATCTTTAAGTTATAATCACTCAAACAGCTAATGGTATCTCCAACCATCCCATTTGAGCTATTCTCAATTGGCACAACACCAAACTTAACTTTACCTCCAGCAACCTCTCTAAAAACCCCTTTAATAGTTGAGATTGGAATATACTCACTTAATGCTCCAAATCGCTGCTCTGCAGCTTGATGAGTAAAGCTTGCTTCTGGCCCAAGATATGCAATTTTTTGAGGCTTTTCATAGTTTCTTGAGACTGCAATAATCTCTAAAAAGATTGCCTCAATTGCATCATCACTAAGTAGTCCCTTTTTCTCTTTATTTATTTTTTTTAGGCGCTCAAGAATCTCTTTTTCTCTCTCAGGCCTATAAATTGGAGCATTTGTCTTATTTTTTAACTCCCCAATTAAATGAACATACTCTAATCTTTCATTAAATAAATCAAGCAGCTTATTATCAATCTCATCAAGCTTTTTTCTAAGCTCTTCTAAATTCATTATCTATCCTTTAAAAACAATCTCTCATTTGCAACAAGCTCATCAAACTCCTCTCTTTTTCTAATTAACCTACACTCTCCCTCTTCACAAGCAACCTCTGCTGCTCTTGGGCGCGTATTATAGTTACTTGACATTGTAAAGCCATAAGCTCCTGCACTTTTAATAATAATTAAATCTCCACTCTTTAGAGGTGGCAATAAAACATCTTTTGCTAAAAAGTCTCCACTCTCACAAATTGGTCCAACAATATCAGCTTTAGATAAAGGGCCAGTAGATTTAGTAATTACTTCAATTTGATGGCTTGCATTATATAAAGAAGGGCGCAGCAAATCATTCATTGCAGCATCTACAATAACAAAGCGTTTATCTTTATTTTTCTTTTCATATAACACTTTTGTTACCAAATAGCCTCCATTTGCTACTAAATATCTTCCTGGCTCCATAACAATTGTTAAATCAAGCCCTTTAATTGCCTCTTTTATAGCTTTAGCATACTCTTTTTCATCAATTAGCTCTTCATTATCATATCTAACTCCAAGCCCTCCTCCAACATCAAAAAATCTAATATCAATATCAATTGCTCTAAGGCTTCTTACTAAATCTGCAACAATTAAAGCAGCCTCTTTAATTGGAGCAAGCTGGGTTAGTTGAGAGCCAATATGAAAATGAATTCCAACAGGATCTAAATTTGGGGAGTTTTTAGCATAGATATACATCCTTTTTGCCATATCAATATCAACCCCAAACTTATTTTCCTTAAGCCCGGTTGAGATATATGGATGGGTTTTAGCATCTACATCTGGATTTACACGAATAGAAATTCTTGCCTCAACTTCAAGCTCTTTTGCAACTGCTTCTACTCTTTTAAGCTCCGCTTCACTCTCAACATTTATCATTAAAATTTTTGCCTCAAGAGCCTCTTTAATCTCCTCATCACTCTTGCCAACTCCAGAAAAAATTATCTTATATGGCTTAACTCCAGCAAGCAGCGCTCTTTTTACCTCTCCAATACTAACACAATCTGCTCCGCTTCCAAGCCTTGCAAAAAGATTAATTACACTTAAATTTGAATTTGCCTTAACTGCATAACAAATTAGCGACTTACTACCCTCAAATGCACTCTTTAATCTATTATATTTCTCTTTCATATAGTCAAAATCATACACATATAAAGGTGTGCCATACTTTTTTGCCAACTCTTTAAAATCAATTTTCATAAAAAACCCTTATAAAGAAGTGAAAATTTTAATTGCCAATTTAAAATTAAAAACAGCTTTTAAACAGCAATTTTAAATTCTTTCAAAGCGATTTTACCCAAATTTTATAAATTTTAAAAATATATATTTCGCCTCTCAATTTAGAGGCCAAAAAATGGAAATAAAGAGAAATTAAAAGATAGAGAGGCCTGTATAGGTAGTAAATTTTTCTAATGCAATTGTTCCTGCATGAGAGTTTCCAAACTCATTAAGTCCAGGGGAAAAGACTGCAATTGAGAGTTTATTTGGAACAACTGCAACAATTCCTCCCCCAACTCCACTTTTTCCCGGAAGCCCAACATGATAAGCAAACTCCCCACTAGCATCATAATGGCCACAAGTTAACATTACTGCATTAACCCTTTTTGCTTGAAGCTTTGTTAAAAATCTCTTATTTGTAATTGGGTCTTCTCCGCCAAAAGCTAAAAATAGCATTGCACGAGATAGCTCTTTTGTATTCATCATAATTGCACAATGTTTAAAGTAGGTAAATACAACATTTTTAACATCATTCTCAAAATTATTAAAACTCTTCATTAAATTAGCCAAAGCTAAGTTTCTAAACCCATGCTCCATCTCAGATTTTGCAATAATAGGGTCAAAGGTTATCTCTTTATTTGAGCTTATCTCTCTTACAAAATTTAAAATAACCTCAAGTGTTTTATATTCATCTTTATAGTAGCTAACTAACATATCTGTAATTACAAGGGCCCCTGCATTAATAAATGGATTTCTTGGTTTTCCATTCTCATACTCAAGCTGCACAAGCGAGTTAAAAGGATTTCCAGATGGCTCTACTCCAACTCTTTTAAAGATATTATCTTGATATAGATTTAGAGCTTGGGCAAAGGTAAAGACTTTTGAGATACTTTGAATTGAAAATCTCTTCTCACTATCCCCTACACTATAATTTGACCCATCAGCAAGAGTTATACTCATTGCAAACTGCTCTTTTTTCTCTTTAGCAAGAGCTGGAATATAGCTTGCAACTTCTCCTTTTTTAAGTTCTGGTTTTATCTCTTTATATATCTTTTCTAAAATCTGCTTATAATCTATTTGCATCTCTTTTCCTTTTTATTAACATAAATAGAGTAATTAACCCCAACAATAAAATCACAACAGGCTGTCCAAAATGAGGATTTATTGCCCCATTTAAAGAGAGCATATTAAAGCTATATAAGATAGCCCAAGTAATTAGAGTAACTCCAATAGAATAGATTATAAATTTAGCCTTATTTAAAAATCTCTTATGTATTGGAAGATTTAAAAATATCAATATAATTAAAAAAGGGGCAAATAGAGGCATTACTATCTTATTATATAAAGCTGCAACAATTTTAGTATTGCTAATATTTTGTCTATTTAGTAGTTTTAAAGCTCTAAACCCATCATATATACTTAGCCTCTTTCCCTCATATAAAAGCTTAATTACCTTTGGATAGTACCCCTCTAATATCTTTAGACTCTTTTGAAAACTCTTATCATACCCAACAGGTGCTCCAGCTTTATTATATTTAATCTTTTTAACCTCAACTTCTCTTGCAACCCAATAGTTATTTTGAAACTTTGCACTCTTAAAATGAATTAATGAATCAAGCCTCTTTTTATTATTAAAAAGTTTAGAGTAATATAAAGTCCCCTCATAAAATCTCTTCTCCACACTATCAAGCGCTTTTACATATACAAAGCTATTATTATACTTAAAAAACAAATCATTTAATCTATCTATCTTATTACTCTTACTCAAAATAGCCTTAGCATTAGCATTTGCATAGGCAAAATTTGTAAAATCAAGCCCAATAAATAAAAAATATACCCCCAACGATATAGCAATAAATGGCTTTAAGACTGCTAAGGGGTAATATCCAAAAGAGTAGATTGCAATAAGATAGTTTTTAGTAATAAGTTGATAAAAGCTTGAGATTGCCCCAAAAACTAAAGCCAAAGGATATACAAAAAACAAAAAATCCTCAAATATATAAAAAAAGTATAAAACCTTTCTATTAAACCCCTCAATTGAGTCAAAGTGTTGAAGCGCATCAATTAAAGTGGCTGAAAATGTTAGAGCAAAAAGAATAATTAAAAAATTTTTTAAATATATCTTTGAGAGAAAAAAAAATAGTTTCATTATATCTGGCTAATATCTCTTTTTGAATATTTTGATTTTAAGACCTCCAAATTATCCTCTCTACTCCAAGCTATTGCAACTTTGCTTGCATAATCTATTAGTTTCTCTAAGCTCTCTTGCTCCTCTTTACTAAAATCGCTTAAGACATATGAAGCAACTTCACTCTTTCTTTGAGGTCTTCCAATTCCAATTCTTAATCTATTATACTCTTTTGAGATTAATGAGTCAATAGATTTTAAGCCATTATGGCCTCCATTTCCCCCACCTCTTTTTATCTTAATGGCTCCAAAAGGCAAATCAATATCATCATGAACTACTAAAATATCTTTTGGCTCAACTTTATAAAAATTAGCAACACTACTAACACTTTTACCAGAATTATTCATAAAAGTAGTTGGTTTTAAAAGTAAAATATCCCCACTCTTATAGAGCTCGCCAAAAAATTTTTTAGAAGATATAGAAGTTGCATTTAGCTCTTTTATTAACTTATCAATAACCAAAAAGCCAATATTGTGACGATTAAGTTGATATGTCGGGCCGGGATTGCCCAATCCGACAATAAGCTTCATTATCTAGCTTTAATTACACCACAAACTGATACGTGTGGCTTATCCATTAATTTGCAGTTTTTAGGAGGCTCAATATCTCTAATTAAGATTGACTCATTCTTATCTAAATCGCTAACATCTAAAACAATCTTTGCCGGGATATCTTCAATTTTACCTCTAACTCTAATTCTTCTTTTTGTAATTACTAAAACACCCTTATTTTTAATCCCTTTAGGAACCCCAACAGTCTCAATTGGAACTAAATAGTCACTAACTTCACCTTTTTTAGCCACTCTTAAATCAACATGTAAAATATCGCCAGTTACTGGGTGTAGTTGATACTCTTGAACCACTACATTAAACTCTTTATCTCCTACCTTTACAGGAAAATCAAGCTTATCTTTATTTCTTACAGCTCTAATAAAATCACCCTTTTTAAATGCACCATGCACATTATCTACACCCTTAGCGTAAATATTTGCTATTAGATAACCATCTCGGCGTAGCTTCTTTGCATCGCTTTTACCGATACTCTCTCTAATAATTCCTTCTAACATCTCTTTTCCTTAAATAGATTTTGAAGCAAAATAATATCAAAATAATCTTAAAGCTTATGACTTAAACTACTTTGCTTAACTGCTTAGCTAATAGAGCTTAACAAAAAAATAGACTCAATAACCCTACTAGCTCTAGTAATAAAGTACTTTTATAAAACAAAAAGCTTTACAACTTATCCAATCTCTTTTATAATCTCTAACTCTTTAACCCCCAATCTATCTATAATAGCTTTTAACTCCTCTTTTTTATCATCCTCCATACCTTTAGCCTCGATAATAACCTCAGAGACTCTTATTTCAAACTCCTCTTTTGATAGAGCCCTTTGAACCACAAACTCCCCAATAAATTTTGCCAAATTGCTACTATCAATCTCTTTTTCTTCTAAAATTTTCACTCCCTCTCTTATTAGCTCATCATTAACCCCATCTACCACACTAACTACTGCAATAAACTTTGGCAAAAGCTCCTCAAGTGAAATAGGGGCAGTAGATTTTGCCTTTTGTAAAATATCTCCCTTTTTAGAGAGGCAAAACTCAATAAACTTCTCCTTTGGCAATACCAATCTAACAGGAGCTGGCAAAGCCTCATATGCAGTTGAAAGGACCTTTTCTAATGCTGCATCATCCAAATTGGTAGTAGTTTTAGATAAAAAATTCTTAACCAACATCCCCTCAATCATTGGCCAATATTTATCAATTACTTTGCTACTATCTTTTATTCCACCCAAACTCTCCTCAGCCTTTGAAGATACCTCACTAACTTTTTGAGTAGCCTTTGAAATCATCTTTTTAAACATCTATTCTCCTTTAAAATCTAAAATCTTCACCCAAATAGAATTTTCTAACAAGCTCATTTTGAGCTATCTCACTAGCTTTTCCACTTGCTAAAATCTTTCCACTCTCAAGCACATAAGCTCTATTACATATATTTAGAGTCTCTCTAACATTATGGTCAGTTATTAAAATCCCAATATCCATCTTTGCAAGCTGCTTTATTACCTTTTGAATATCACTAACTGCAATTGGGTCAACCCCAGCAAAGGGCTCATCTAAGAGCAAAAACTTTGGCCTATTAACTAGAGCTCTTGCAATCTCAACTCTTCTTCTCTCACCTCCACTAAGCTTTATTCCTGCCCTTTTTCTAATATGCTCAATATTAAATGTCTTTAATAACTCACTTACCCTCTCTTCAATCTCATCCTTTTTCAAAAAGCCAGCCTCAGCTGCAATATATAAATTATCCTCAACACTTAGCTCACTAAAAATACTACTCTCTTGAGGCAAATATCCAATCCCAAGGCGTGCCCTTTGAGAAAGAGAAAGAGGAGTAATATCCTTTTCATCCAAAAACACCTCCCCACTAGTTGGCTCAATAATTCCACAAATCATATAAAAAGTTGTAGTCTTTCCAGCCCCATTTGGCCCTAAAAGCCCAACAACCTCCCCACTAACAACATCCAAAGAGACTCCCTTAACAATCTCTTTTTTTCCAATTCTTTTTACCAACTCTTTTGCTTCAAGCTTATGCATCAATCTCCTCTAAAATATACTCTCTACACTCTTGCTTTGGCTCTATCTTTAAATTAAATATCCTAAATCCAGCACTCTTTAAAAGCTCTTTTAGCTCCTCTCCTCCCCACTCAACAAAATGAAGCCCCTCCTTTTCAAACTCCTCAATAAGGCCAAGCTCCAAAATCTCACCAAAATCTACTCTATAAAAATCGTAATGAAACAATCTATCACCATATATCTGCTCAAGGGTAAAGGTTGGAGAGGTAGCCCCTTCTAAATTTAAAACTTTAGCAATATAAGAGACTAAAGTGGTCTTTCCAAAAGCCAAATCCCCTTCTAAAAATATAACTGCACTCTTTGGCAAAATATTAATTATCTCCTTTGCCACACCAAAGAGCTCATCAAGCTTTGCACACTTCTTATAGAGCATTTGAGACTTCTATAATCTTTTGAAGATGATTTATTGCCCTCTTGCTAAAGATAGCATCTTCTAAAATCTCAATCCCCTCTTTTATATCCCTAGCTCTTCCATCAGCAAAAAGGGCATAACTTCCATTTAATAGCACCACATCTCTCTTTGGCCCTTCTATCTCTCCACTCAAAACTCCTCTTGTAATCTTTGCATTCTCTTTTGCATCACCTCCTAAAATCTCATCTTTAGATGCTCTCTTAAAGCCATGAATCTCTGGCTCAATCACTCCCTCTAACACCCTTTTATTCTCAACATATGCAAATTGTGTTGGAGCAGATATTGAAATCTCATCCATCCCATCCTCACTACTTACCACAAATGCCCTCTTTGCTCCAAGCTCAACTAATGCTTTTGCCATCTTCCCAATAAAATCAGTTGAAAATACCCCCAAAAGATACTTTTTAGCTCCAGCTGGATTGGTTAGGGGTCCTAAAATATTAAAAATAGTTCGATGAGGTAGAGATTTTCTAATTGGCATAATATGCTTCATGGCTGGATGGTGATTAATTGCAAATATAAATGTAAAGCCAACCTCTTGAAGCATCTTAACTTGCTGTTGTGGCTTTAGATTTAAATTTATTCCAAGCTCCTCTAATACATCAGCTGAACCGCTTTTGCTTGTAATACTTCTATTTCCATGCTTTGCTACCTTTGCTCCAACTGAAGATAGAAGAAGAGCTGTTGTGGTTGAGATATTAAAACTGCCACTCTTATCACCTCCTGTTCCCACAATATCAATTAACTCCTCTTGAAGCTCTTTTGAGACAGGCAATTTAATAGAGTGCTCTCTCATTACCTCTGCTGCAGTTGCAATCTCTTTATAACTCTCCCCTCTATTATATAGCTCAACCAAAAACTCTTTTGCCTCCTCTTGACTCAACTCATTCTTAAATAACTTCTCAAACTTCTCTCTTATATCCATCCCTATCCTTTTTTAGAGTATATTGTAACGCTAAAAGACTTTAGATTCAATAAACTCAAGGATAGATTAGCTTTGGCACCAAAGCATAATGAGAGCTAAAGTATCTATTTTTATCATCCCTATACGACCAATTTATATGAAAATGGCCAAAATGCCACTCTTTAAAATCAGCTCGCTTATAAATATCTTCTAAATATGAAGTAGTAGGGTCAAAAATCTTTTGAGAATCAATATCAAACTCTAAGCTCATTTTCTCTACTATTGGCTTTGGAGCAGTATGAGTCAAAATAAAATCAACCCTATTATTATATTTAGCCAAATTTTTTAGAGCATTTTGATACTCTTGAAAAGTTGGAAGCTCCCTCTCCCACCAAGAGACCTTTTTATACTCTTTAAAGTTACTCCTATCAATCTCTTTGATTGATTTTCTACTCTCTCTATCAATACTTTTTGCTCCTCCAAATACTAAAATCCTTACCCCATCTATATTAAAAACCTCACCCCTTTTAGCAAAATATATAATTCCACTATCAAGTTCTAACACATAACACTTTGCCCCAAATATCTCTTTTACCTCTAAACTCTCTATCTCATCATAATTTTCATGATTTCCAGGTATTACAATAGTTTGAAAATTTCTCTTTGCAATATCAAAATTTAATCTCTTAAGCTGCTTTTTAAAAAACTCTCTTGACTCTTTATAATACCATAAATACCCAAAGTCTCCTAGTTGAAAAAGAATATCCTCTTTTGTAAGATTCTTTTGCTCTTTAAATATTTTAGAATTTAAAAATCTAGCCTCTCCATAACTATTTCCATGCAAATCTCCAACTACAAATATCTTAGCCATTTTGAGATTTAATATACTCTCTTAATTCCTCTTCATCAATTCCAAAATCTCTTGCTATCTCAGAAACTGAAATATTATATCTCTTCA
>JAADEQ010000069.1 GCA_013153345.1 Campylobacterota bacterium
AGAAAATTGGAAGGAATAGAGAGTTGTTTAAAAAATATCTAAAAAAAGCTAACATCAGTTAATATTCTTATAAACTCTTCTATTTACCTTCCTATAAGATTAATTTCTTATAATTTAAGCGCTAAAGAGTTAATAGTGAGTTTAAATGAGAAAGTGTTCAATAAAGCTTCTTTTTAAAAAGATTTTTAACTATAAAAAAGAGCTAATAAAAGGAAATATATTTGCCATTTTAGCAACAATAACTACGGTTATTGTTCCGCTTTTTATTCCTTTATTAATTGATGAGCTTTTGCTTCACAAAAGCAATACTTTAACCTCTTTTGTAAGCAAATATATAGCTCCTATGACTCTTATTGGATATCTTTTTTTCTTTTTGGTTTTAGCAATTTTTTTGCGCTTTCTTGGAGTTGTTTTTTCTACTAATCAAGTTAGAAGTATGCTACTTATCTCAAAAAATATCTCTTTAGATATTAGAGAGAGTGCAATTAATCATCTAAAAAGAGCTCAGTTAAAAGAGTATGAGCGCTTTAGTCCAGGGGCAATTACTTCAAAGCTTGTAACTGATATTGATACTATTGATAATTTTATTGGAGTTACGGTTGGAAAGTTAATTGTATCGGTCTTAATTTTGCTATTTACATCTATTATTTTGATTTTAATAAATTTAAAGCTTGCTCTTTTTATTATTTTAACAAATCCTATTGTGATATTTTTTACTGCAAAAATGGCAAGAAAGGTTGGGCAGTTAAAGAGGGTTCAAAATAGGGCAGTTGAGGAGTTTCAAGAGGAGCTAAATGACTCTTTAGAGCTATTTAACCAGATTAAAGCGGCAAATAAAGAGGATTATTTTTTTAGTAGAGTATTAAAAAAGGCAAAAAAGCTAAAAGATATCTCAATTGAGTTTAGCTATAAGAGCGATAGGGCAATGAGGCTATCAATCTTTACATTTTTAAGTGGATATGAGCTATTTAGAGCAGTAAGTATTTTAGCAGTAGCTTATAGCGACCTCTCAATTGGGCTAATGCTTGCAATTTTTGGGTATTTATGGATTATGATGACGCCAACTCAAGATATAATTAATTTTCAATACTCTCTTGCAACTGCAAAGGCTGCTTGCAAAAGGGTTGAGGATATTTTTAGATTGTCGCTTGAAAGAGAAGTTAAAAATCCTAAAAATCCATTTAATAAAGAGGTTGAGATAAGGGTTACTAATTTAGATTTTGGATATGAAAAGGATAAGCTAATTTTAAAAGATATCTCTTTAGAGATTTTACCAAAAGCAAAAGTGGCAATTGTTGGGCCAAGTGGAAGCGGCAAAAGCACATTAGCAAACCTAATTGCTGGATTTTATGAGCCTGATAGTGGAGATATTTTATATAATAAAATCTCTTATAAAGAGATTTTGCCAAAAGATATAAGGCAAAATATCTATTTAATCTTGCAACATCCTAAGCTTTTTAATGATACATTACTATTTAATTTAACGCTTGGCAAAAACTATCCTAAAGAGGAGATTGAAAAAGCAATAGATTTAGCTGAGCTAAGAAGGGTTGTTGAGTCGCTAAAGGATGGATTAAATACCATTGTTGGAAAAGATGGAGTAAAGCTAAGTGGAGGGGAGAGGCAAAGGGTTGCAATTGCAAGAATGATTCTATCAAATCCAAAAGTTGTAATTTTTGATGAGTCAACCTCGGCTTTAGATGTTCATACTGAAGAGAGGATTTTTAGTAATTTAAAAGAGTTTTTAAGCAAAAGAAGCGTTATAACAATTGCCCATCGCCTCTCAACAATTGAGAGTAGTGAGTATATTTTTGTATTAGAAAATGGGAAATTAAGCGATAGAGGCACACCAAAAGAGCTATTAAAAAAAGATGCAGGATATTTTGCAAAAATGATTTAAGGAGATTTTGTGGATATAATTAGTGCAATTATAATTGGAATTGTAGAGGGATTTACGGAGTTTTTGCCAATATCTTCAACAGGGCATATGATTGTTGTTAGCAAATTTTTAGGACTCCATCAAGATGAGGCTCTGAAGGCTTATGAGGTAATTATTCAATTTGCAGCAATTTTGGCAGTTTTGGTGGAGTATAGGGATAAGATTAGCTTTAAAGAGATTGAGCTTTGGAAAAAAGTTTTGGTTGCCTTTTTGCCCCTTTTAGTTGTTGGATATATCTTTAAAGATGAGATTAAAGCACTATTTGACCCAGTAGTGGTGGCATATATGTTTATAATTGGAGGGGTTGCTTTTTTAATAGTGGAGTATTTTTATAGAAAAAGAGAGCCAAGGGTAAAATCTCTTAATGAGCTAAGCCTAAAGGATGCCTTTATTATTGGGCTTTTTCAATTGCTTTCATTTATTCCTGGAACTAGCAGAGCAGGCTCAACTATAATTGGAGCAATGCTTATTGGAGTAGATAGAAAAACAAGTGCGGAGTTTTCATTTCTTTTAGCAATTCCAGTAATGGGTGCAGTTAGTTTGTATGATTTATTAAAACACTATAAAGATTTAATGCAAGGGGATTTGGTAGCCTATTTAGTTGGGTTTATTACTGCATTTGTGGTTGCATATTTAACAATAAAGCTATTTTTAGCCTTTATTAGCAAATTTAGTTTTATACCTTTTGCAATTTATAGAATTTTATTTGGACTATTTTTATTATATATTTTTTAGGAGAGAGAGTGAGATTTAGTGATTTTAATTTTAGCAAAGAGGTAGAGAGGGGCTTAAGAGTGGCTGGTTTTAAGGAGCCAAGCCCAATTCAAAAAGAGGCAATTCCGTTAGTTTTAAAAGGGTATGATTTGGTAGCGCAAGCTCATACAGGAACAGGAAAAACTGCTGCTTTTGGGCTTGGAATAATTGAAAAGATTAATAGAGGTGAGATTGAGAGAGCCTTAATTATTACTCCAACAAGAGAGCTTGCGGTGCAAGTTAGCGATGAGTTATATTATCTTGGAAGATTTAGCGGAATTAGAACCTTAGCAGTCTATGGAGGAGTCCCTTATGGGAGGCAGATTGCTCTAATTAATAAAGGGGTTGATATTGTGGTTGCAACGCCAGGAAGGCTAAAAGATTTATTTGATGGGGGAAAAATTGAGAGCTTTACTCCAGATATTGTTGTTTTAGATGAAGCTGATGAGATGCTTGATATGGGATTTTTAGAGATTGTTAGAGAGATTTTTAACTATCTTCCAACAAATCGCCAAACTCTTTTATTTTCTGCAACAATTCCAAAAGAGATTAAAGAGCTTGCAAATACAATTCTTTATCGCCCAAAATTTATCTCAGTGGTTAATGAGAAGGAGTCAAATACCAATAAGGATATTAATCAGTTATATATGGTAATTGAGGAGGAGCAAAGAGATGAAGCAATTGTTAAGCTATTAGAAAGAGAGGATTTTAAAAAGGCACTTATTTTTTGTAGGATGAAAAGAGAGGTTGATAGATTAAGTACTCATCTAAATGGACTTGGGTTTGAGAGTAGCGCTTTGCATGGGGATATTGAGCAACTTGATAGAGAAAAGATTATAAGAGATTTTAAAAGAGGAAAAAGTAATATTTTAGTAGCAACAGATGTTGCAGCCCGAGGGCTTGATATAAAAGATGTAACTCATGTATTTAATTATCATATTCCATTTGATTCATCAAGTTATATTCATCGTATTGGAAGGACTGGCAGGGCTGGAAAGAGGGGAAAGGCAATTACTTTAGTCTCTACTCAAGAGTTTAAGGAGTTAAAGAAGATAAAAAAAGAGGTTGGTAAAGAGCTAAAGCTAATTTGGGCGGGGGATAAGGTTGATATTGAGAAGTTAAAAGAGAAGATTTTAACCACTAGAGTCGATAGAAATATTGATACGATTCTACACACTTTTAGTGAAGTAGAGAGGGAAGAGTTAGTAAAAAAGTTACTTTCTTACATATTAAAAAGAGAAGAGAGAAGTTTAAAAAATAAAATTGGTTATGATAAAGGTATGGTTGATAAAATTTTTCTTAACTTTACGAAAGATGAGAGAGTTAAAAAAAGTAAAAAAAGGGCAAAAAAGTGAGGGTTTTATTTCTTTTCTTAAATAAATAAAAGTTAAAGTAAAGTAAAATGTAATATCAATCTCTAATAAAGGTTATAAGAATGGAAAATAACTTAGTAGTTGAGGCGTTTAAGTTTATGATTTTAGGGATGACAATAGTGTATCTATTGTTATCTTTGATGGTTTTTTTAATGGGAGTTCAACATAAGATTGTTGAAAAATATTTTCCTGATAAGCCGCAAGACTCTTCAAATACCACTCCTAATGCAGCTGCTTCTACCCAATCTTCAAGCAGCGAAGATAATGCAGTGGTGGCTGCTATTGTGGCAGCAGTCTCTAAATATAGAAAAAATTAAAATAAAGGTGGAATATGGCAAAAAAGTATATTGATGTAATGGATACAACATTTAGAGATGGGTTTCAATCTGTCTTTGGTGGAAGAGTTTTAATGGAGGATTTCTTGCCTGCAGTTGAAAAGGCAAGAGATATTGGGATTACTCACTTTGAATTTGGAGGAGGAGCAAGATTTCAATCTCTATTTTTCTATTTAAGAGAGAATGCTTTTGAGATGATGAAAAAGTTTCGCGAGGCTGCTGGACCTGAGGCTAATTTGCAAGTTTTAGCGCGCGGAATTAATACGGTTATGCTTGATACTGGAAGCCGTGAGATGATTGATTTGTTTGCAAAGCTCTTTGCAAAATATGAGACCACAACAGTTAGAAACTTTGATGCGCTAAATGATATTAGAAACCTAGAGTATAGTGGAGCTGCAATTAAGAAAAATGGAATGCTTCATGAGGTGGTTGTTACTTTAATGGATTTGCCACCAGGCTGCAGTGGAGCTCATGATGTTCCATTTTATGAGAAAAAAGTTAGAGAGATTTTAGATAGTGGAATTGAGTTTGACTCAATTGCTTTTAAAGATGCTAGTGGAACTTCATCTCCTGCAAAGATTTATGATACTATTAAGATGGCAAGAAGATTGCTAGGAGATGATGTTCATATTAGACTCCATACTCACGAGACTGCTGGAGTTAGCGTTGCTGGATATTTAGCAGCACTTGATGCTGGAGTTGATGGAATCGATTTAGCATGTGCTCCAGTTAGTGGAGGAACAAGCCAGCCAGATATGTTAACGCTTCTTCATGCTACTAAGGGGATGAACTATAACCTTGGAGATTTAGAGCTACATAAAGTATTGGAGTATCAAGAGTTTTTAAAAGAGTGTTTAAAAGATTATTTTATTCCACCTGAGGCTACTCAAGTAAATCCACTAATTCCATTTGCACCAATGCCAGGGGGAGCTCTTACTGCTAATACTCAGATGATGAGAGATAATGGAACCCTTGATAAGTTTCCAGAAGTACTAAAAGCAATGACTGAGGTTGTTGAAAAGGGTGGATATGGAACGAGCGTAACTCCAGTTAGTCAGTTTTATTGGCAGCAAGCTTATGCAAATGTGGTATTTGGACCATGGAAGCAGATTGCGCCAGGATATGGAAAGATGGTGCTTGGATATTTTGGAAGAACTCCAGTGGCTCCAGACCCAGAGATTGTTGAGCTTGCAAGCAAGCAGCTAAAGCTTGAGCCAACAACTGAAAATCCTCTTGATATTGCAGATAGAGATGAGAAAAAATCGATTGCTTATTGGAAAAAGGTGCTTGAAGAAGAGGGGTTAGAGACTACTGAGGAGAATATCTTTATTGCAGCATCGTGTGATAAGAAGGGTATTGCTTTCTTAAAAGGGGAGAGCCCATTGATGGTTAGAAAAAAAGGACTTATGGAAGAAGAAACTCAAGAGAAAGGAAAAGATATGGCAAATAAGGGACCTGAAGTTTATACGGTTGTAGTTGATGGAAAGACTTATAATGTGCAAATTGCTCAAGGTGAGAATGCAAATATTCAAGTGGTTGAAGGTGGTCAAAATAGTGCACCAGCTCCAACAGATGGAGGGAAAGGTACAATTGAGATTCGCTCTCAAACTCCAGGAAATGTTTGGAAGATATTAAAAAATGTTGGAGATAGAGTGGAAGAGGGTGATGTTATTATGATTTTAGAGGCGATGAAGATGGAGATTGAGATTGCTGCACCTGAGGCTGGAGTGATTAAGTCAATTGATGTAGCAGTTAATGATAGTGTCAAAGATGGCCAACTTCTTGCAACACTGGGGTAGAGTATGAGAGGTGTGATTAAGATATTAATAGTTAGCCTCTTAATGGCTTTTAGTTTCTCTTATGCTTCAAATAGTGCTCCAGCAGCAACTCAAGAAAAGGTTGCTAGTGAGCAAAAGGTGGAGTATGAGTCAAAATCAGTTTTGCAGTTGATTAAGGATTTTTTTAAGACAACTGGAATTTATGCAATTTTAAATCCTCAAGATAATGTTGTAAATGGAGAGGGTAAAAAGGTTAGTAAGTTCCACCAGAGTTGGGGAAGAATTATTATGTTTATAATAGTTTTTATCCTCTTTTATCTTGCAATTGCAAAAGGGTTTGAGCCTCTCTTATTAATTCCTATTGCATTTGGAGGGCTTTTAGCCAATATTCCAATTGCTAATTTGACTAGTGATGAGGGGATGTTAGGAATTATTTATAATATGGGAATTGCCAATGAGTTTTTCCCTCTTTTAATCTTTATGGGGGTTGGAGCAATGACTGACTTTGGGCCATTGCTTGCAAATCCAAAAACCGCCCTTCTTGGAGCTGCGGCTCAATTTGGTATCTTTGGCTCACTTGTTGGAGCTGCAGCTTTGTCTCAATATACTGACCTTTTTGATTTTACTTTGAAGCAGTGTAGTGCAATTAGTATTATTGGAGGGGCTGATGGACCAACTTCTATTTTTATCGCTTCTGCTCTTGCACCTGAGCTTCTTGGAGCAATTGCAGTTGCAGCATACTCATATATGGCACTAGTTCCAGTAATTCAGCCTCCTATTATGAGAGCGCTTACTACTAAAGAGGAGAGAAGAATAGTAATGAAGACTGGACGTCACGTCCATAAGATGGAGAAGATATTATTTCCATTGATGATTGTGATGCTTATTGCTCTCTTCTTGCCAGATGCAGCGCCTCTAATGGGTTCATTTGCATTTGGAAACTTTGCAAAGGAGAGTGGTGTTGTTGATAGACTTAGCAATACGATGCAAAATGAGCTTATTAATATTACAACAATCTTCCTTGGACTTGGAGTTGGCTCAAAACTTGAGGCAGATAAGTTTTTAGTTCCTGAGACACTTGGAATTATGATTATTGGACTTGTTGCGTTTGCAGTTGGAACTGCGGCTGGAGTTATTATGGGTAAAATTATGGCAAGATTTTCAAAAGAGCCTATCAATCCGCTTATTGGGGCAGCTGGAGTTAGTGCGGTTCCAATGGCAGCGCGGGTTGTTAGTAAAGTAGGAGCTGAAGAGCGGCCTGGAAATATCTTGTTAATGCATGCAATGGGTCCAAATGTTGCAGGGGTAATTGGTTCAGCA
The DNA here is from genome assembly GCA_013153345.1 of Campylobacterota bacterium. Classification (GTDB taxonomy): domain Bacteria; phylum Campylobacterota; class Campylobacteria; order Campylobacterales; family Sulfurovaceae; genus JAADEQ01. Next base: position 7,499 of record JAADEQ010000069.1, read on the forward strand.
GTTGCTGCGGGAGTATTGCTCTCTATTTTTAATTAAAATCTGGGCTATTTGCCCATTTTTTAATTTATAGTAAATGAAATAGGATATAATTTTATTCATATTTCATTTGCTATAATAGCAAAAACTTAAATCTAAGAAGGTAAAGAAAATGGCTAACCAATTACCAAAAGGTTTTGATAAGCTTGGATTAGAAAATATTGGTAAGGTATATTATAACTTAGGATATGACGATTTATTAATTCATGAAGTTAATAGAAATGAGTGTAAACTATCTTCAACAGGTGCTGCAATTTGTGATACTGGAATCTTTACAGGAAGAAGCCCTAAAGATAAATATTTTGTAAATCAAGACCCTTCTAATAAATATATATATTGGGGTGAAGTAAATCAGCCAATCTCAAAAGAGATTTTTGATGAGCTCTTTAAATTTACACGAAATGAGTTTTCTGGAAAAGATATATATGTTATGGATGTGTTTGTTGGAGCTAGTAAGTCAAGTAGACGTGCAATTAGGTTTGTGACTGAAGTTGCTTGGCAAGCTCACTTTGTTAAGAATATGTTTATTGAGCCAACGCCTGAAGAGTTAGAAAACTTTGAGCCAGATTTTGTTGTATATAATGCTTGTAAGACTAGAGATAGAAAGTGGAAAGAGCACGGCTTAAACTCTGATGTATATGTATGTTTTGATGTAGAGAATAAAGTAGGAATTATTGGTGGGACTTGGTATGGTGGAGAGATGAAAAAGGGAATCTTTTCAATGATGAACTATTGGCTTCCGCTTGAGAATAAGCTTCCAATGCACTGCTCTGCAAATGTTGGAAAAGATGGAGATGTGGCACTATTTTTTGGACTTAGTGGAACTGGAAAGACAACTCTATCAACTGACCCAAATAGAGCTTTAATTGGTGATGATGAGCATGGTTGGGATGATGAAGGGGTCTTTAATTTTGAAGGTGGTTGTTATGCGAAGGTTATTGATTTAAGTGCAGAGAGTGAGCCAGAGATTTTTGAAGCTATTAGAAAAAATGCATTATTAGAAAATGTTGTGATAAAAGATGAGAGTGGGGAGGTTGATTTTAAAGACTCTTCAAAGACTGAAAATACTAGAGTTAGCTATCCAATTGAGCATATTAAAAACCATGAGCCATCTTTAAGAGGGGGGCATCCAAAGAATATTATATTTTTAAGTTATGATGCATATGGAGTATTGCCTCCAGTAAGCAAGCTTACAAAAGAGCAAGCGATGTATTATTTTCTAAGTGGATATACTGCAAAGGTTGCTGGAACTGAAAGAGGAATTACTGAGCCAGTTACAACTTTTAGTGCTTGTTTTGGAGAGGCATTTTTGCCGCTTCATCCAACCGTTTATGCTAAGCTGCTTGGAGAAAAGATTGATGAGCATAATGTAAATGTATATTTGGTAAATACAGGTCTTAATGGAAGAGGGGAGAGAATGAGTATTAAAGATACTAGGGCTTGTATTAATGGTATCTTAAATGGCTCAATTAATGATGCTGAGTTTGAGACATTAGATGTGTTTAATTTGCAATATCCAAAATCGCTTGATGGAATTAAAGACCCTTCTATTTTGGACCCAAGAAATAGTTGGGAGTCTGAGGAGGAGTTTAATAAAGCTCTAAGAGAGTTGGCAGCTAAATTTGTGGAGAATTTTAAGAGATATAGTGATAGTGGTAGTGAGTTTGACTATTCAAGTGCAGGACCAAAGCTTGACTAAAGGCCTTTTGGCTTTTAGTTTAAGGAGAAAATAGAGAATGGATTGCTTGAAATTTATAGTTAAAGGGAAGGTTCAAGGGGTTTGGTATAGAAAGTATACCTCTATAAATTTTAATAAGCATAATATAATAGGGTATGTAAAAAATCTTCCTAATGGGGATGTTGAGGTTGTAGTTAAGAAAGATAAAGATACAGATATTCAAAAGATTTTTGAGATATTAAGAGAGGGCTCTCCTAAAAGTGAGGTTAAAGAGATTATTATGGGAGAGTGTGATGAAGAGATTGAGTTTGGAAATAGATTTGAAGTGAGGTATTAAGATGGCATCTGGATGGGGTTGTCAATTTTTGACAAAAAATGGAGAGATTATAGATTGGTGTAAGAGGCTAAAACATAAATGTATGCCTGGATGTAAGGGTTGTATTATCGAAGGCTCAAGTTTTAGTGATGTAAAGTTTTTGAGTTTAGAGTATGAGGAGCCTAGAAAGGTTAAAAATAGGAGTGATAATCCCCTTGAGGGAAGATAGTTTAAGAGGTAGAGTCTTCTTTACTTCTCTTCTTTTTCTGCTTTTGGCTTTTTTATATAGTTTTTGCTTCGTAGAGTTTTGGTTGTTTTTTTCTGCTTATAAAAAGATAATTTTAGCTTTTATAGAGATATTGTTGG
>JAADEQ010000005.1 GCA_013153345.1 Campylobacterota bacterium
ATGGAAATGCAATCCATCTTGGAGAGAGAGACTGCTCAATGCAAAGACGCCACCAAAAGCTAATTGAAGAGTCTCCAGCAGTAATTTTGGATGAGAAAAGACGCCAAGAGCTGCTTGAAGTAGCAGTTAAGGCTACCAAATATCTAAAATATGAGGGGGCTGGGACCTTTGAGTTTTTGGTTGATAAGGATAATAATTTCTATTTTATGGAGATGAATACAAGGCTTCAAGTTGAGCATCCAGTTAGCGAGATGGTAAGTGGGGTTGATATAATTGAGCTAATGATTAATATTGCTGAGGGGAAAGAGCTTCCAAAGCAAGAGGATATCACACTAAAAGGCCACTCAATTGAGTGTAGAATTACTGCTGAAGATCCTGTAACTTTTCTTCCAAGCCCAGGAAAGATTCAAAAGTGGATTGCACCAGGGGGTAAAGATGTAAGGCTTGATACACATGCGCATTGTAACTATATTATCCCTCCATATTATGACTCTATGATTGGGAAAGTTATTGTTTGGGGGGAGAATAGAGAGAAGGCAATTGCAAAGATGAGAAGAGCTTTAGATGAGTTTGAGGTTGCTGGAATTAAGACTACAATTGAGTTTCATCGCAAAATGATGAGAAATGAGGATTTTATAAACAACAATTATGATACAAAATATCTAGAGAACTACAAAGGATAACCTCCTCTCTTCTCCTTTTTATAAAAAATCTTTGATTATTACTCTTTTTTTAAAAATTTGGTATACTTTTGAAAACAGATTCTTAGTCAAATTATAATCTATTCTAATAGATTTATGGCTAGATAAAAAATTAGGTAAAGGTTTAGTATGGTCGTTACAAGATTTGCTCCAAGCCCAACAGGATATTTGCATATTGGGGGTTTAAGAACAGCTCTATTTAACTGGTTATGGGCAAGAAAAAATAGTGGAAAGTTTTTATTAAGGATTGAAGATACAGATTTAAGCAGAAACTCTGAAGATGCAATGAAGGCGATTTTAGAAGCATTTGATTGGGTTGGATTAAATTATGATGAAGAGCCAATCTATCAATCAAAGAGGTTTGATATATATAAAAAATATATTGATAAGTTATTGCAAGAGGGAAAAGCTTATAAGTGTTATATGAGCAAAGAGGAGCTTGATAAGCTTAGAGAAGAGCAGATTGCAAGAGGTGAGAGACCAAGATATGATAGAAGATATAGAGATTTTAAAGGGACTCCTCCAGCTGGAGTTAAGCCAGTTATTAGAATTAAAGCCCCGCTTGATGGAGTAATTGAGTTTGAAGATGGGATAAAGGGGAAGATAAAGATTGATGCAAGTGAGGTTGATGATTTTATTATTGCAAGAAGTGACGGGAGCCCAACATATAATTTTGTAGTAGCAATTGATGATTATTTAATGGGGCTTACTGATGTAATTAGGGGAGATGACCATCTATATAATACTCCAAAGCAGCTTGTTGTATATAATGCGCTTGGTTTTAAGCCTCCAAAGTTTTATCATGTGCCGCTAATTCATAATGAAAAAGGTAAAAAGCTTAGCAAAAGAGATGGCGCGCTTGATGTGATGGAGTATAAAAAAGAGGGATTTTTGCCAGAAGCTCTAATTAACTTTTTAGTAAGGCTTGGTTGGAGCCATGGAGACCAGGAGATTTTTTCAATTGATGAGCTTTTAGAGCTATTTGACCCAAAAGATATTAATAAGAGTGCATCAAGCTATAATTTAGATAAGCTTTTGTGGCTTAATGCGCACTATATTAAAAATAGCTCAAATGAGAGATTAGTTAAATTATTGAAAGATTTTGGTGTTGATTTGGAAGAATCTGATAAAATTGATGAGATTTTAGAGGCGACTAAATCTAAAGCAAAGACGCTAAAAGATTTGGCCGCTGAGATTAAAAAGATTCTTACCGAACCCAAAGAGTATGATAAAAAGGCTATAAAGAAGGCTTTTAAGGGTGAAGCAAAAGAGCTTTTAGAAGAGTTTTTAGAAGAGTTAAAAAGAGCTAAACCAAAAACAAAAGAGGAATATCACAATATTTTGCAAGATTTTGTTGCAAAAAAAGAGATTGGATTTGGAAAAATTGGTCAGCCTCTAAGAGTTGCTTTGATTGGAAATCTAAGTGGGCCTGGGCTTGATGAGGCGATGTATATAATTGGGCTTGATGAGGTTGAAAGAAGAGTAGAAAAAGTATTAGAGGAGATTGAATAATGTGCGGAATTGTTGGATATATTGGAGAGGATGAGAAAAAAGAGATTTTGCTTGAGGGGCTAAAAGAGCTTGAGTATAGAGGATATGATAGTGCTGGAATTGCTGTTATTGATAAGGAGCATTTAGAGAGCTTTAAAGCAGTTGGAAAGTTAGAAAACTTAATTAGAAAGACTCAAGATTTTAAAGCCCCGGGTTTTGGAGTTGCAATTGGACATACAAGATGGGCAACTCATGGAAAGCCAACTGAGCTTAATGCCCATCCTCATCTTGGAAAATACTCATATGTGGTTCATAATGGAATAATTGAAAACTATCAAGAGCTAAAAAAAGAGCTTATAAATAGTGGAATTAATTTTCTTAGCCAAACTGATACAGAGGTAATTGTTCATCTTTTTGAAAAATATAAAGAGGAGCTTAATGATAATTTTGAGGCGTTTAAAAAGACAATTGAGAGAATTGATGGGGCATATGCAATTCTTTTAATTACAAAAGATGAGCCAGATACCATCTTTTTTGCAAAAAATGGCTCTCCTCTTTTAATTGGATTTAATGATAAGAATGAAGTATTTTTTGCCTCATCTGATACTGCAATTATTGGAAAAGCAAATAGGGTTTACTATTTAGAAGATGGTGAGTTTGGATATGCTAAAAAAGATAAGGTTGTGCTGTTTGATAAGGATGGAAATTTAAAAGAGATAAATACAAAGCCTCTTGCAACTGATAAGCTCTCAGCCCAAAAAGAGGGATTTAGATTCTTTATGGAAAAAGAGATTTATGAGCAATCAAATGTGGTTGTTGATACAATGCTTGGAAGGGTGCTTGATAGTGAGATTGTCTTTGATGAGATAAAAGAGGGCTTTTTGGATGGAATTGATGCAATAAAGATTTGTGCATGCGGAACAAGCTATCATAGCGCTTTGGCAAGCTCATATCTTTTTGAGAGAATTGCAAAGATTAGATGCGATGTTGAGATTGCAAGTGAGTTTAGATATAAAGAGCCGCTTTTAAGCAAAGATACACTCTTTATTACCATCTCTCAAAGTGGCGAGACTGCTGATACATTAGAAGCATTAAAGATGGCAAAAAGAGCTGGGCTAAAGAGCTTAACAATTTGTAATGTTGATAACTCCTCAATTGTTAGAGAGAGCGATGTTGCACTGCTTACAAGAGCTGGAATTGAAAAAGGGGTTGCTTCAACAAAAGCGTTTGCTACTCAAACACTGCTTTTATGGATGTTTGTTTTATATTTAGCCTCTAAAAGAGGGGTTATTTCAAAAGAGTTTTTAGAAGAAGAGATTAGGCATCTTCGTGAGACTCCAAAAGCTCTAAAGGTAACTGATAAGCTTCACTCAAAAATCCATCGCCTCTCAAAAAGATATCTTCATGGGCATGGATTTTTCTTTATTGGAAGAGATATCTTCTATCCATTAGCGCTTGAGGGGGCTTTGAAGCTAAAAGAGATTAGCTATTTGCATGCAGAGGGTTATCCTGCAGGGGAGATGAAGCATGGTCCAATTGCACTTGCAGATAGTGAGCTATTTACAATTGCTTTAATGCCAAAGACACTTCTTTATGAGAAGATAAAATCAAATGTAGAAGAACTTAGCGCAAGGGATGCAACGATTTTGGCAATCTCTCCAGAGCCTTTTGAGCTTGCAGATGATTTTATCCAAACAAAATATGCAACTCATCCAATGATTGAGTTTTTTGAGATGATGGTTATAACTCAGCTTCTTGCAATGGAAGTTGCAATTAGACTTGGAAATGATGTTGATATGCCAAGAAATTTGGCAAAATCTGTAACAGTGGAGTAGAAGAGAGATTCTCTTCTTTTAAGCAGCCTCTTTTAGTTTTTGAAGGTCGCTAAGAGAGTAGAGGTTAAGAGGAAGTTCTCTATTTAATACCTTTTCAATCTTTCCAATATTATCTTTAAAATATTTTAGCACTTTTGAATCTTCAACAACTAATATATCTGCTCCATTATCAAAAGCGCTGCTTAATACTCTTCCAGCTTTTAATAGAGCCATCTTTTCATTGGTATCTAATAGAGAGATTCCACACTTTTTCTCTCTTGCTTCATAGGAGATAGTATTAAATCCAAGCTCTCTTACTCTATTTTCAAACTGATAGCTTCCATATACTCCAACTCCATACTCATCTAATAGTGGAACCTCTTTATAGCTTCTTGCAAATAGGGAGCTTACTCTATTTTTTGGAGGGTTAGAGGCTCTTTTCTTTAGCGATTCAAAAGTTTGGCTATAATCTATATCTTTAAACATATTATTCTCATACTCTCCATCCCATAACCCATCCTCTTGGGTAATAATCTCTAAAATCTCCTCCTCTTTAGAGTTATCTTTATTAATTAGATGCTCGGCTAAAATAATAACGCTATCTCCTATATAATTTTTATTAAAATAAAAGGTCTCAGAGCCAAAGAAGATTGGATAGAGGCTTTCATAAAACTCCAAATCCTCTTTATTGCAAAATGGCTTTAGGGGCTCGAGATTTTTATAGAAGTTGCTATCATCTATTAATAAACTACTATTTGCTCTATACTCTAAAAGAGGCTCTATTTTTAGCTCTTGACCAAATCTATCTACTACCTCTTCTACTTTTATATCAGCTCCTACTATTTTACTATTTACTCTAAAATACTCTTTGGTAGGGTTATAGTTAAACTCTGCACTTTGCTCTTTAATTAAAGGAAGAATATTAGTTATTGGCTCCTCTTTGTCGATATTGATATTAAACTTTTTATAGTATGGAAGGTAATCTTTATTAGCATCAAAGAAAAAAGCTTCTATTTGTAGTTCCATTGGACTCCTTTCATTATGGGGTAGGAGGAGTTGAGTTTGTCTCCTCAGTAGTAGAGTTAGTCTCTTGAGTGCTATTTTCTTCAGCTACACTTGTTTGAGTAGAGCTATTTTGCTCTGTTAAAGTGCTATTTTCCTCTTTTTTCTCCTCTTTAACTGCTCTCTTTTCTTCTTGGTTTGTTTCGGTGCTTTTAGCTTCTTGAGGCTGCTCTTGTGGTTGAGTAGTCTCCTCTTTTACTTTTGGTTGCTCTGGAGCTTGAGCCTCTTCTTTAGGCTTCTCTTCTACTTTTGGAGCTTGTGTAGTAGTATTTTCTTTTTTAGCCTCTGGTTTTGTAGTATTTTCCTCTTTTTTAACTACTACTGGAAGATTTGGAGTAGAAGGGCTCTCTTTTGGTTGAGTAGTAGCTGGTTTTGTAGTAGGTTGTGGAGCTGTTGCTTTTTTACCTACATTTATACCATATTTATATACTAGCTCTCCTCCCTTTTTACCAGTAATGATTGTTACTCCAATAAATCCAATAAGTAAGATTAAAAATAGAATCTTTACTTGAATTTTATTAATTAGTGAGCTAATTAGTTTGAAAAATAGCACAATTAAAGATAGATAGACTAAATAGATACCATACTGCTTATGGTCTGCTAGAGCCTCTTTTGCAGGGCCACTTAAAGAATCTTTAGCCAAATTAGCATCTGTAATTCCAGTAAAGTAAGCTGCTACTAATACTGCAGAGGTTAAAATTAGCAAAAAGAAACTGATTCCTCCAACTATTTTTCGCTTTGCAAAGAGATTAATAATCTCAATTAGCAAAATAATAATTGGCAATGAGATTGCAAAGTGAACAAAAAAAGGATGGATTAATGCAGGAATTTCAAATGGCAGGGGGATATTTGGTATAGTGATTTCCATAAAAGACCTCTCTTTTTTTAGTTTATTATATCACATAAAGGTTATAAATGGTAGAAAAATTTAAGTCTATAGTAGAAGAAGCTGGTAAAATTTTGCAAAAAGGTTACTACTCAAAAAAAGAGGTCTCCTTTAAGGGTAAAAAAGACCTTATTACTAAATATGATATTTTAATTGAGGAGTTTTTAAGAGAGAGATTTAAAGGGTTAGGGTATACTATTATTGGTGAGGAGACTCTAAAAGAGGAGTTTAATAACTCTATTATTATTGACCCAATTGATGGCACTACAAATTTTGCTAATGGGTTGCCATTTTGTGCAATTAGTGTTGGGGTTTATGAGAATAAAGAGGCAAAATATGGATTTGTATATAATCCCATTTTAGAAGAGATGTTTTGGGCTCAAAGGGGTAAAGGTGCCTTTTTAAATGGAAAGAGGCTAAGAGTCTCAAATGAGAGTATCTTTCAAAGGGCCTTAATTGCAACTGGCTTTCCATATTCAGGGGCTAATAATAAAGATGATTTAGAGTGGGTAGTTGATAGATTAAAAAAGATATTGCCAAATTGTCAAGATATAAGACGTTATGGTAGTGCTTCATTAGATTTGTGTTATGTGGCAAAGGGTAGTTATGAGGGGTTTTATGAGATAAATCTAAAGCCTTGGGATGTTAGTGCTGGAATCTTAATTGTTCAAGAAGCTGGAGGTAAAATTACTAATGAGAGGGGAGAGGAGTATGATATGTTTAAAGATAGATGTATTGTAGCTACAAATCAAAAGATTCATAATAGGCTTATTTCCTATTTAGCTTAGGGCCTCTTTATCCTCTTGGCCTGTTCTAATTCTAACTGCTTTAGTAACCTCTAATATAAATATCTTTCCATCTCCAATCTTACCACTTCTACTGCTTTTAATAATGGTATCTACTACTCTTTCTACATCTTTACTCTCAACTACTATCTCCACTTTAATTTTTGGGATAAAATCTATTAAATATTCAGCTCCTCTATATAGCTCGCTATGGCCTTGTTGACGTCCATATCCCTTTACTGGAGTGATAGTAATACCGCTAATCTCTATTTGGCTTAGTGCCTCTTTTAGCTCCTCAAGCTTATAGGGTCTAATAATAGCCTCAATCTTTTTCATCAATTTCCCTTAAAAAGATATTGTGATATTTTAGCAAAAATTATATTTTATATACAATTTTTTTATAATACTAAAAGAGCTAAGATGAAGTATCGAATAGATTTTGCTAAAAGGAGAATTATAAAGAACCTTTTAAATGGATATCTCATTGCTCCTGCAATAAATGTAATTGGGTCTCCAATAATTGGAAGAGGAGATAGAAAAAGGGCATAAACTCCATATTTATTAAATATATTTTTTGCTTTTGCTATCTTGTTTTTATCTAAAATATTTTTTCTCTCTAAAAACTCCTCTCCCTTTTTTCCTAAAATATAATTAACTACCCCTCCTAAGCTATTTCCAAGGCTAGCCCAAAAAAGGGTCAAATAGAGATTATATTTTTGAATAATCATATATATAAATAGAGCTTCACTCCCTAAAGGTAGCAAGGAACCACTAAGAAGAGCAATAAAAAAGAGATAAAGATAGCTCATTATTTAAACCTTTAATAATATAATTGCACTATGAGATTACCAAATATTTTAATAGAGATAGCTAAAGAGCTAGATAAAAATGGAGCTAAAGCAGTTGTTGTGGGAGGGGCAGTTAGGGATAGTTTACTTAATCTTCCAATAAAAGATATAGATATTGAAGTCTATAATAGCTCATATGAGAAATTAGCTAAGATATTATCAAAATATGGAAAGGTAAATTTAGTTGGTAAGAGTTTTGGAGTAATAAAACTCTCAACTGCTAATTTGGAGTTTGATTTTTCACTTCCTCGCCTTGAGAGAAAAGTTGCAAAGGGTCATAAGGGGTTTGAGGTTACTACAAATAGGAATCTAACCTTTAAAGAGGCAGCTAAAAGGAGAGATTTTACTATTAATGCAATCGGGTATGATATTTTAGCTCAAAAGATTTTAGACCCATATAATGGAATGAGAGATTTAGATAAGAGAGTTCTTAGAGTAGTTGATGAGAGTAGCTTTAAAGAAGACCCTCTAAGGGTATATAGAGGGGCTCAATTTAGTGCTAGATTTAATCTTAAAGTCCCTTCTCAAACATTAAGACTATTTAGAGAGATGGTTAAAAGGGGGGAGTTAGAAGAGCTTCCAAAAGAGAGAATCTTTGAGGAGTTTAAAAAGTTTCTATTAAAGGCCTCTAAACCCTCTATTGCCTTAGAGGTATTAAGAAAAGTTGGAGTAATAAAGAGATATTTTCCTCATCTTTTTGCTCTAATAGGCACCATTCAAGACCCAATCTATCATAAAGAAGGAGATGTTTGGAGACATACCTTAATGGTGTTAGATGAGATGGCAAAACTTAGAGTTGGTGATGAAAAAAGAGATATTATAGGGATGTTTGCGGCTTTAACACACGATATTGGAAAGCCATCTACTACAATTGTAACTGATAGAGTAAGGGCTTTTGGGCATGATATAGTGGGGGAGAAGTTGGCAGTTGAGTTTTTAATGAGTCTTACTTCAGATAAAAAGATTATTGAAGAGGTCTCAAAGTTAGTTAGATATCACTTAAGAGTAAGAGAGCTATTTATTAATAGAGCAAAGAGTGGAGCAATTAGAAGGCTAGCTACAAAGGTGGATTTGGTGCAGTTAGAGAGATTAGCAAGAGCTGATTATTTTGGAAGAGAGAGTAGAGATAAAAAGAGTAGCTTTGAGGCAGGTGATTGGTTTTTAAAAAAGGCAAAGGAGCTTAATGTATTAAATCAGCCTCCAAAAGCTTTGATTTTAGGAAGAGACTTAATTGAGTTGGGATTGAGTCCATCTCCTAAGTTTGGTTCTATTTTAAAAGCTGCATATAATGCGCAATTAGAAGGGGAGTTTGGTGATAAAAAAGGGGGAATTGAGTGGATAAAAAATAGAGTATTGAAAGATTTATTTTAATTTTTTAAAAATCTATTGACTTTTTAAGTTTTTTTATATATAATTGCACTCCAATAAACAAGGGCAAATTAACGGAGTGTAGCGCAGTCTGGTAGCGCACCTGGTTTGGGACCAGGGGGTCGAAGGTTCGAGTCCTTTCACTCCGACCATTTAAAGTGGTGGATATAGCTCAGTTGGTTAGAGCACCAGATTGTGGCTCTGGGGGTCGTGGGTTCGAGTCCCATTATCCACCCCATGAGTTACCCCTTAGGCGCCAGTAGCTCAACTGGATAGAGCATCAGACTTCGGATCTGAGGGTTAGGGGTTCAAATCCTCTCTGGCGTACCAAAACTTGGTAGGCTAGAGGGGAATTTAACAATTGTGCTATGAACACTATATGCACCCGTAGCTCAGCTGGATAGAGCATCCGCCTTCTAAGCGGACGGTCTCAGGTTCGAATCCTGACGGGTGTACCACCTACTTTTGCGGATGTGGTGGAATTGGCAGACACGCTAGACTTAGGATCTAGTGCCGCAAGGCGTGGAGGTTCGACTCCTCTCATCCGCACCACTATTTACTTTACA
>JAADEQ010000072.1 GCA_013153345.1 Campylobacterota bacterium
TAGAAAAAGATAGCAAAAATATGGTTTTAGGAGAACCGCAAAACTACTATCGTGCTATTGAATATGAGGATATATTAAAATTAAGAGAGAAAGAGATAAAGCAAAATCCTAAAACCTTTGAAGATTGGCTTATACCTTTTGCAAAGTTTGTAGATTTAAGCTCTTTAAAGTTTCCTATATTTATAGTAAATGAGTTTGGACTTAATATGTTTAAGATAGCAGCAGGGGCTCAAATTGCTTTAGAGAAGAAAGATAATGTGAGGTTGAAATTAAATAGTGAAGTGATTGATGTAAAAAGAGTTGAAGATAAGTTTTTAGTAACTTATGAGTTGAGTGATGGGGCTATTTTGCAAGAGAAGTTTGATTATTTAATTAATGCAGCTGGGTTTTTAAGTGGAAAGATTGATGATATGTTAGGTTTTAAGAGAGAAAGATATATTGAGTTTAAAGCTGCATATGTAACTAAATGGCAAGAAGAAGTTAAGTTTCCAGAGATTATTTTTCATGGAAAAAGAGGAACCAAGGATGGAATGGCTCAATTTACTCCCTACTTTGGAGGCTATTATCAGCTTCATGGAATGAGTAAAGAGATTACACTATTTGAAAATGGGCTTGTAAAGAGCACTTCAAACTCAACCTATCCAAAGCTTGATAATTCTTTTTTGGAGATGATAGAAAGAGGTTGGGATAAGGAGTTAGCAGAGCTTAGAACAAAAAGAGCAGTTGAGCACTTTAAAAGATTTATTCCATCTTTTACAAAAGAGGCTAAAGTTACTTCAACTCCGCTATATGGAGCTCAGCAAATTCCAGGTAATAATCCAGATTTAAGAGCAGCAGAGGTTAGTTTTGAGGGAAAAAACTATGCTAGATGTGAGATTGTAAAGGTCTCTAGCGCTATTAATATGGCCAAAGAGATTGCAAAGGAGTTTAATTTAAAGAGCTCTTTTAAGGAGTTAAATCTCTTAGATAGTGAGGTTACCTCTTTGTCTAAGAAAATAGCAGCAAGCCGAGGTTACCCTCAGAAGTTAGGGGTTGTTTTAAATTCAAATTTGGTATAATCTTGCCACTTTTTTAAAAGGATATAAAATGAGTTGGAGTCCAAGTAGCTGGAGAGACTTTCCAATTAAACAGCAGCCGGTATATGAAGATAGGGATGAATTAAAAAGAGTAGAGGAGGAGTTAAGAAGCTTTCCTCCATTAATCTTTGCAGGAGAGGCAAGAAACTTAAAAAAAGAGTTGGCTCGTGCTGCAAAGGGAGAGGCTTTTATTGTTCAAGGTGGAGATTGTGCTGAGAGCTTTTCCGCTTTTAATGGGGATACCATTAAGAATCTATTTAAATTAATTTTGCAAATGTCTGTTGTTATTGCTTACTCTAGCGGAAAGGCTACAATTAAGATTGGAAGGGTAGCTGGGCAATTTGCAAAGCCTAGAAGTAGTGATTTTGAAGAGAAAGATGGAGTAAAGCTTCCAAGCTATAGAGGAGATATTATAAATGATATAGCATTTGATGAGGAGGCTAGAAAAGCAGACCCAAAAAGAATGATTAGAGCATATTTTCAATCAGCTGCTACAATGAATCTACTTAGAGCCTTCTCAAGAGGTGGACTTGCAGATTTAAATGAGGTTCATCGCTGGAATCTAGATTTTATTAAAAATCATCCAATTGGAAAAAAGTATGAAGAGCTTAGTTCTCAAATTGATAAAGCGATGAAGTTCTTAAAAGCAGCAGGAGTTACGAGTGAAAATACTCCTCAGCTTCGTCAAACTACTCTTTATACCTCTCATGAGGCGCTATTATTAAATTATGAAGAGGCTTTAACTAGAATTGATAGTATTACTGGAGATTACTATAACACTTCAGCTCATATGCTTTGGATTGGTGATAGAACTAGAGATTTAGATGGGGCTCATATTGAGTATTTTAGAGGGATAAAAAATCCAATTGGGTGTAAAGTGGGGCCATCTATGAAGCCAGATGAGCTGGTTGAGTTAGTTAAGGTATTAAATCCTGAGAATGAAGAGGGGAAATTAAACTTAATTGTTAGAATGGGTGCAAAAAAAATTGATGAGCTCTTTCCTCCTCTATTAAGAGCAGTAAGGGATGCTAACTTAAATGTGGTTTGGACTATTGACCCAATGCATGGTAATGTGGAAAAGATAAATGGGTTTAAGACTAGAGATTTTGAAAATATCTTATCTGAAGTAAAGAGCTTTTTTAATATCCATAAACAAGAAGGAACAATTGCTGCTGGAGTACATTTGGAGATGACAGGAGAGGATGTAACTGAGTGTACAGGAAGTACCTCATGTCCTATTACTCCAGATGATTTAAGTGATAGATACCATACTCAATGTGACCCTAGATTAAATGCTAAACAGGCTTTAGAGTTAGCATTTATGTTGGCTGAGACTTTTGAGTCTTAGGAGCTACCCTTTAGCTCTTTTAATAGAATCTCTTTTATCTTCTTCTCATACTCCTCTTTTAGTTGAGGGGTTATTTTATTTTCAATAATCTTTTTATGGAGCTTAAAAAACTCCTTTTTATCCTTTTGGCTAAGCAAAGAGTTATACTCTATTTTGATATTTTCTCTTTTTGCATGCGAAATTTGGGCTATCTCTTTGGTAAAGTTTAGGGCTCTATTTAGTAGAACAAATGCAAAGTTAATATTTTTTATTGGGCCAACTTGAAGCTTTTTTCCTCCAAACTTATGGCCTAAAATCTTTATTTGAGCTAGCTTATCAAACCCCAAATAGCCAGCAATTGCTCCTCCAACTCCTCCAATAGCTGCTCCAAGAAGAAAGGTATGACCCAAAAGAGCAAAATCGACTCCAGCCCCTATTGCAGCCCCAACTGTTGCACTATAAGTGATTAACTCTTTTTTAGATAATCCAAAATACTCCTCACTCTCTTTGGAAAATAGCTCAATATTAGTTAGTCCGATATCTTCTAGTGAGATGGAGAGATTCTTATGGTCCCAGATTGATTTTATCTCTTTATAGAGTCTATTTTCCTTTTTGATTATATCTGCTTTAAACTCCTCTATAAGGCTTCTTTTTAACTCTTCGCTCTCTTTTTCAAAGCTCTTTACTTTAGTATATGATAGAGTATCAAATATAAAGTTTGTAATCTTAGAGGCGCTATTTTCAATTCGCATTATATATAGTTTTTCAAAGGCTTTGATTGCCTCTTTAATGCTCTCTTGCCACTCCTCATTTAGATGCCCAAAGGCACTTAGCAAATCTATATACTCATTTATATCGGCTCTTAGTGGGTTAAAGCGCTTTATTAACTTAAAGTAGTGCTTTAGAGCACTCTTCCACTCCTTAGAATAATCTTCATTATCAATAAAGTTTAAAATCGCCATACTCTCAGCACCAGTATAGCTAAGAATTTGCATATCAAGCTCAAACTCGCTACTATATGGTTTTGAGGCATCAACTATATAAATTACTCCAGCCCCATCTAAAATTGGCTTTAAAAGCTCAATATCATCTCTAAATTTTGGGTTATCTTTATGAAGCTCTATAAACTCCTTTAAGACCTCAACCCTCTTTGTAGCTGGGACATCTTTTGATTTTAAAAACTCTAAAACCTGCCTTGGGCGTTGGAAACCAGGAGTATCAATTAGCGAGTAGACAATTTTATTATCAATCTTTAAAGGGTATTCTGTGGCTTTGGTTGTGGTTCCAGGAATATCAGAAATCTCTATTGAATCATCCATCGCTAAGGCTGATACAATTGTGCTCTTTCCCTTATTTGGATGACCTACAACAGCAAATTTAGGATACATCTCTTCCCTTTATAGATACATTTTTAAAGTTATAAGAGGCTATCTTTTTAGCCCAAATATTATACTCTTTCTCTTTTACCTCTTTTGCTCCAACCAAATATACAACTACCTCTTTTGCCTCTTTTGAGAGCTCCTCTAAAAAATCTATAAAATCAAGTGTTGGAGCCTCATATGAGTTGACAAATAGCACCACTCTTTTATCTTTTAGACTCTTAATAATCTCTAAATCTTTAGCAAAGCTCTGTAGTCCTCCAACACTATAAATAGCTGGAAAAGAGAAGTTGATTTTATCTTTTAATAGTAAGATTTTTTCTTCATCCATTGCCCATCCAAGAGCTGCATCAATATCTTTAATTTGATTAGTATGTTTGATATTAGGAGTCTCTTTTTTAAGAGTAGGGGTTGATGAGGTTTGATTGTGGGTTGTAATTAAAGGGGTATTAAATTTATCAATAAGCTCTTTTCCAATCTCAAGAGCCTTTTTATTTAAAAATAGATGATATTTTAGCTTTGCAATAAGATATACAACTCCTCTAAAAAATACTCCATAAAATAGAGTTAAAGCAATTAGAAACTTCCACCATATATTATGCTCTTGGCCATTTGATGGGTTATAATAAGGTGTAGAGCTTATATGTTTGCTATTTTTAATTACCTCAATAGCTGGAGGCTCAATTGAAGGAATTGGAGCTGAGAGAGCTTTTAGGAAGTTATAAAGAGCAGACTCAGAGATATTTGCTGTTGTGCTCCACTTAAATGGTAAATCACTACCTATTCCAACTAAAATTAGAGCTAAAAGGAGCCCAATGCTAAAAAATAGAGAGAATAAAGAGGCACTCTTTAGATTAAAGTAGTATAAGATATCTTTTGAAATCTCAATCTCACTCTTTGAAAAATAAGAGATTATCTTTTGAAGAAAAGAGGAAGGAAGCATTATCTCAGATGGCTTTTTAAAGATATAAATTATAGTTACTATTCCAAGTATTAAAGGGATAATTGAGGCAAAGAATATAAAATAGCTAATATTAACAAATCCATTTGCTCCAAATTTTAATAAAGAAACCCCTGTTATAAAACCAAATATTAAAGAGACAAAAATAGCAATATTAACCCCTTTATTTAAAGACTCCTCAACCTTACTAGCCTCTTTAAAATCTAACTTATCTAAAAATATCTTTAGCTGTTTAATGGGCTTAAAGGGGTGTTTTAATCCAAATGCTCTTAATGTTTTAGGGGAGAACTCTCTTTTTATTGCCTCATTTAGTTTTATTAAATCTCTTAACTCCATTGATACGCTTTTTTGGTTATAATAATATCACAAAAAAGGGGCAAAAAAGATTATTTTTCTAAAAATATCTTTTCAATTGCCTCTTTTGCTCCAAATGGAATAGAGATTGCCCCAGCTGGTGCATCATAATCTCTTGGATTGATTCTAATTAAGGTTCCATCAAACTCTTTTGCTAAATCTTCGCTAATATATCTAATTGTAGGGACTGCCTTGCCAGCGCCAATCTCAATTATGGTTAATTTTTTCCCTTCTAATTGTTGCAAAAAAATCTCTAAATTAGCCCTTTGAGCCCTTTCTCTTTCCCCTTTCCAAGCCAAATCTCCAAACATCAATATATTTGGTCTAGCTATCTTATTACAAAGAGGGCATGTTGGAAGGGGCTCTTTTGCTATAAAATTTTCTAAATCAATCTCAATCTCAACATCTTTAGCGCTCCAGATTCCACTTTTGCAATAGTAGTCTTGACACTGCAAATAGTGAATGGAGCCATGAATCTCATCAATTTTCTCTTTGCTAAAGCCAGCCTTTTGAAACTGCCCATCCACATTTGAGGTTATAACAAAGTAGTCATTTTTGCTCTTAGCGCTATCTAATAAAATTTTAAATCCAATATGAGGAGTTGTCTTTCTATATAGATTTAGTCGATGCCCATAAAAGGCCCAAGCCATATGGGGCTTTTTTTCAAACCAGATTGGATTTGCTAGCTCTTCAAATCTAATTCCAAGCTTTTTTGCAAATGGATAGGCTCTCCAAAACCCCTCTACTCCTCTAAAATCTGGCAATCCACTATCAACCCCCATCCCAGCTCCAGCAGTAATAACCAAATAATCAGCACTATCTATTGCCTCTTTTGCTTTTTGAAAAATATCCATCTTTATACCTTTTTGTTTTAATTAAGGAGCCTTGCTAGGGAGCAATTTTATTACAAAAATGATATTTTGTCAATCCTCTTTGGCTAGGGGGTGGGCTTTTAGGTAGTTTTGGAGCTTAATTGAGTGGCTTAGTTTTGTATAGATTTGAGTGGTGGCCATTGAGGAGTGACCAAGAAGCTCACTAACATCTGCAATTCTTGCTCCGCTATTTAAAAGATGGCTTGCAAAGGAGTGTCTAAGTTGGTGAGGGGTTGCTTTTATACCATATTTTGCAAAGGTCTTATTTATTAGATATCTTATTTGGCTATCTTTATATGGTTTATTGTTTTTTTCAAAGAGATACTCTTTTGGGTTATAAAGCTCTATATATCTTTTTATCTCTTTATTTAATGAATCTAATATAGGCACATCTCTACTCTTATTTCCCTTTCCTCTAATTCTAATAAAGTTTCCCATAAAATCTTCTAGCTTAATTTCACAAATCTCGCTAATTCTAACTCCTAGCCCATAAAAGACCTTAATAATTAGCTTAATTTTTTCATCTTCATTCTCTATTACTTTTAATATATCTCTCTTATCTAGAGGCTTTGGAAGAGTGTGGGGGAGTTTAATATTTTGAGCCCCTTTTAGGGTTACATTAATCTCTTCAATATCATTTAGATATTTAACAAAGCTTCTTATGCGGCTTAGGTTGGCATATATTGTGCGTTTAGATTTTTTAATGGAGTTTAGTCGATATCTCATTATATTAATTATGACTCTCTCTTTTTCCTCCTCTATTTCGCTATCTCTTAAAATCTTATTTAAAGAGGTCTCATAACTCTTAATGGTTTGAGGAGTATAACCTCTAATATGCTCTAAATACTCTAAAAACCTCTTCTTATAGGAGTTAAGCTCCTCTTTAAACCCCACTAATCTCCCCTTCAAGCTGTGTTAGATAAGCTTTTGTAATTTTTACATCTTTAATCTCTCCAAGAAGCTCTTCGCTCCCTTTAACAACAACTAATCTTCCATCATCAGCTCTTCCTGCAATCTTGCCATCGCTTCTTAAATCTTCAAATAACACTTTTACAACACGCCCAACTTGCTTTTGCATCTGCTCAAACTGAATCTCTTTATGGCGCTCTTGAAGAGTGCTTAGGCGACGGCTTGCAATTTCGCTTGGAACTTGATTTGGATATGAGGCTGCTGGAGTGTGCGGCCTTGGAGAGTATTTAAAAGAAAACAAAGTATCAAATCTAACCTTTTCTAACACATCCATTGTCTCTTTAAAATCCTCTTCACTCTCTCCAGGAAAGCCAACAATAATATCAGTTGAGATTGCAACATCAGGTACTAGCTCTCTTATCTTATTGCACCTATTTAAAAACCACTCTTTAGAGTATCCTCTTTTCATCTCTTTTAGTAATTTTGTTGAGCCGCTCTGAAGCGGGACATGAATTTGCTTGCAAATTTTTGGATTGTTTGCAAACTCTTCTAAAAACTCATCATCCATATGAAGAGGGTGAGGGGATTGAAATCTAATGCGCTCTACACCTTCAACCTTGCTAACTTCTTTTAGAAGCTGGGTAAAATTTTTTGCTCCATTATCATTAGTGCTAAATCTTCTTCCATAATTATTTACATTTTGCCCAAGCAAAACAATCTCTTTTGCGCCATTTTTAACTGCTCTTTTAACCTCATTAATTATTAATGAGCTTGGAATTGAAATCTCTTCTCCTCTAGTTACTGGCACAATACAAAAAGAGCAGCTCTTATCGCATCCAATTGAGATATTAATTAAAGCTTTATATTTTGAGCTTCTATAATCTTCAAACTCATAAGTGCTCTCATCATAGCTTGTATCAATCTCAATTGCATGCTTTTTATCTAAAACTTCAGTAATTTTTGAGACATTTCTTGCTCCTATTACAAAATCAACATACGGAGCTCTTTTAATAATCTCTTTGCCAAGATGGCTTGCAGTGCATCCTGCAACTCCAATTTTTGCGCCATCTTTTTTTTTGATCTTAAAGCTTCCAAGCTCAGAAAATAGCTTTGATACTGGCTTTTCTCTAACTGAGCAGGTATTAATTATGATTAAATCTGCCTCTTTTATATTATCTGTTAGAGTATAGTTTTCTTTTTTATTAAGCTCAGCAATAATATGCTCGCTATCGCGAACATTCATCGCACAACCTAGAGTCTCAATATATAGCTTTTTCATTATACAATATGCAATTCATAAATATAGTCTAAATCTCCAAGAGCATATCTTACCTCTTGAAGATGGGGGGTATATCCTTTATTCTCAAAATACTCAAGTAGCTCATTAAGGGTTTTATGCTCATTTTCTCTATCAAGATAGAAGAATCTCTCATCATTTTGTACTCTTTTTTCAATCTCTTCAAGAGTAATTTTTTTAGTTGGGTTAGCATTTACTGCTTCTCTTGCGATATATAATTCCATCCTTTTACCTTTGCTAATTTTTTGTTATTATTATATTTTATTTTATATAAAGGATAAATTAGCTATAATTTCATAACTTCAAAATTTAATAAATCCCCTAGATAGTTTGGTGATGTTAAAAGGTTAAATTATGGAAAAGATAAAATCAATTATAGAAGCGATTGCACACGATAAGAATATCTCTTACACTAGTGCAAAAGAGGCATTTAAACAAGCAATTATTAATACAGCAAAGAGGTTAGAGGGCAAAGAGGCTTTTTTTGAGATTGTTGAAGATGAGAAGAATGATAAGTTTGATGTATATAGAGTATATAAAGTAACTGAAAATGAGGAGTTGCTAAAAGAGCATCCTCAAAAGTATATCTCTTTAGAAGAGGCAAAGGAGTATGGAGATGTTGAAGAGGGTGATGAGGTTAGAGAGGAGTTTCATTTAGAAGATTATGGAACAACTGGTGCTTCACATCTTTATAAAGAGTTAGAGTATCATCTGCAAAGAAAAGTTGAAGATGATTTATTTGAGAGTTATAAGAAAAAGGTTGGCTCAATTATTGTTGGAGTAGTAACTAGAGTTGATGAAGATGAGAATACTTTTGTTGAGATTGGTGAGTTAAAAGGCATTTTGACCCTTAGAAATAGAATTAAAGGTGAGAGATTTGAGAAGGGTGATACAATTAAGGCTCTTTTAAAATATGTAAAAATTGATAAAAAGTATGGAATGTTTTTAGAGCTAACTAGAACTGCTCCAAAGTTTTTAGAGGAGCTTCTTAAAAAAGAGGTGCCTGAGATTGAAGATGGGTTAATTGAGATTGTAAGTAGTGCTAGAATTCCGGGAGAGAGAGCAAAGGTTGCTCTAAAAACTGATAGACCAAATATTGACCCAGTTGGAGCTGCAGTTGGCCAAAAGGGAGTTAGAATTAATGCAGTTAGCAAAGAGTTAAATGGAGAAAATATTGATTGTATTGAGTATTCTCCAATTCCAGAGATTTATATAACTCGTGCCTTAGCTCCTGCTATTGTAAAGGGTGTAAAGATTGTAGAGGATAAAGAGAGTAATGAAAAAAAGGCAGTAGTAA
>JAADEQ010000009.1 GCA_013153345.1 Campylobacterota bacterium
TCAAGCTCTTTTAGCTCTTTTAAAGCAAGCTCTTTTTTAGATAGCTTTCTTCTTCTTTTTCTCTTTTTAAAGAGAAAAAACCAAACTAAAAACAGAGCTATCAATATAGCTGCTGCTATTAGGCTATAAAAAATTAAAAACTCTTTTGAGGTATCAATAAATTGAGGCTCTTTTATATCTTTTAGCTGATTTATTACCTTATCTAACTGCTCCATATTAGGCCTTAAATAGATTACTTAATTTAAAAAATGGGTCTTCACTCGTATATATTTTGCAAAAGGCAATATCATTTTTTAAAAAATGCTCATATAGCTTTTTATCCTTTTGGCTAAGGGCTCTTTTATATTCATTTAATACGCTTTTATCTAAAAAAAACTCCTTTTCTTTTAGAGTTTTTGGGTCTTTTAAAAAAATATGAGAATCAAGGCGTGGATTTTCCTCAAACTCATCCCTAACAATAACAGAGTATACTTCATGCCTTGCACTAACTAAACTCAAATCAACATCCTCATAAAAATCGCCAATTAAGATAATTATATGCTTTTGTTTTAATCTAATTAAAAATTCATTAAGCTTCCTAAAGCTAACCTCTTTTCCAAGAGGATTTAGTGAGGTGGCATAATCAATAATTGGATATAAAAGCTTCATATTCTTTGTTGGCAAAAAGAGTTTTTCTTCTTTTTGGCTAAAAAAAAGAGCACTAAAATTATCGCTGTTTTTAATCGCACTATATCCAACTAATGCTAAAACCTCGCTCATTAAATCTTGCTTTTGCTTAATAGAGCCAAAAAAGATATTTCCACTAACCAAAAAGATAGCTAAGATATTTAGCTCTTTTTCTTCAGTAAATACATTAATATATGGCTTTTGAAATTTAGCGGTAACTTTCCAATTTATCTTTTTTACATCATCACCAATATTATACTCTTTAATCTCGCTAAAATCTAAGCCATTTCCAACAAATATAGAGCTATTATTTCCAAAATTTGTGCCAAAAATCTTCTTTTTGGTCTTTATAATAATCTCTTTTGCTTTTTTATTCATAAAATCTCTTTATGGTGTTGGAATCTTTTGCAAAATCTTTTGAATAATATAATCGCTATCAATATTATTTGCAATTGCTTTATAATTTAATATAATTCTATGGCGCAAAATATCTGGCGCAATCTTTGCAATATCAAGAGGAGTTACAAAATCTTTTCCTCTAATAAATGCTAAAGCTTTTGATGCTTTATATAAATTTATTGAAGCCCTTGGACTTGCACCAAACTCAATATACTCTTTTAGCTCATCTAATCCAAACTCGCTTGGATTTCTTGTTGCAGTAATTAGCTTTATAATATACTCAAGCAGTGCATCATCCATATGAACATTTTTAACCTCTTTTTGAAGATTAAAAAGCTCCTCTTTTGTAACTACCTTATTTAGCTTTATATCTTCAAAATTCTCAACTCTTTTTACAATCTCAAACTCCTCTTTTGGAGTATTATAGCTAACTAATACCTTTAGCATAAATCTATCAAGTTGTGCTTCAGGAAGTGGATAGGTCCCCTCTTGCTCAACAGGGTTTTGAGTTGCCATAACAAAAAATGGAGGCTCAAGCTTAAAGGTCTCCTCTCCAATTGTAACTTGGCGCTCTTGCATCACTTCAAGAAGCGCAGATTGCACTTTTGCAGGCGCTCTGTTTATCTCATCTGCAAGAAGCAAATTGGTAAATACAGGCCCCTTTTTAATTTTAAATTCACTACTCTTTGGGTCATATATCTCAACTCCAGTAATATCGCTAGGAAGCAAATCTGGCGTAAATTGCACTCTTTTAAAATCAAGCCCTAAAACTTTTGAGAGCGCATTAATTGCAGTTGTTTTTGCCAGCCCAGGAACCCCTTCTACTAATAGGTGAGAGTGGGTTAAAAGCGCAATAAGCATTGAGTCAATTAAATTATCATGCCCAACAACAACCTTTTTTACCTCATTTTTTATCTCATCAATTTTACTCATTAAAGCCCTTTTGGTGATATCATTTTATCTAATTATAAAATTAGTTTGTAGATTTAGTGTGTAGAAAGTAGCCACAAAAAAAGAGAATCTCCTCCTTATTATTCAAACAAAACAGCTCCCCCTCTTCTTCCATCAGCTCCCCCTTTATAATCGCCAGTAACCCCATTTACTCCCCCAAAAAATAGACTCTTACTCTCAAACTCATTTACCCTATAAAGCCTCTTTGCTAGCTCTATTAACTCCTCCACAAATCCCGGCTCAAAAAACAGCTCCCCCTTTTCATAGTGCAATCTTGGCTCATCAATAGCTCTTTGAATATCCATATCAAACTTTATAAAGTTCTCTACCACTTGCACTATTGCACTTCTTATCCTATTAGAGCCCGCACTCCCTAAAACCAACTCCACCCCTTTATCACTCTTAACAATTGTTGGAGCCATCATCGAAGGAAGCCTCACTCCAGCTGGCCACTTAAAAAAGCCATTTGGATTTAAATCCTCCTCTCCTAACATATTATTTAACATAATTCCAGCACTCTTAACTACTACTCCACTCCCCTCCCCATTTGTAGAGGTAACACTTGCCCCATTTCCAAACTTATCAATCACACTTATATGAGTTGTATTGCCCCATAAATTTATACGACTCCTTTTGGAAACTCTATACTCCTCAATCAATACCCTTTTTAAAGCCTCTTTAATAGTAGGAGAGTGAAGTTTAGAGTCAATATGACTCTTTCTAAACTCAGAAGCAACCACCATCGACTCTATTAAATCTTTAAAATACTCTATATCTCTTTCTTTATCCTTTTCTATTAGTTGCAATATAAAAGCAATCAATACCCCTCCAGCAGATGGTGGAGGATTGGTATAGACTCTTTTTGAGTAATACTCAAACTCTAAAGGCTCTCTAAGATAGACCCGATAGGATTTTAAATCCTCATATCTTATCTCTCCTCCTCTCTCTTTGCTAATCTTATCTATCTCTTTTGCAACCTCTCCCTCATAAAATATCTTTGCTCCCTCTTTTGCAAAAGCCTCCAAAAAGGATGCATACTCCAAATTTCTTATCTTACTCTTTTCATCTATTAACTTCCCATTAGGAGCATACAACTCTTTAGCCTCTTTGGTAGAGAGTAAAATTGGCTCTAAAAGCTTTACAAAACTAGCTTGAAGAGGAGTTAAATATATCCCCTCTTTTGCATACCTTAATGCTGGCTTTATAATCTCACTAAGCGGCATCGAGCCTAACTCTTGATTTACTCTCTCAATCCCAGCTACCATTCCAGGAACTGCAATTGAGCTAGCCCCAATATGAAACTCTTGAATCGCACCACCAAAATCAACATATATTGGGAAAAAGTCTGGCTCTATACTCCGCTTTAGAGGAACATCAACAAAAAAATCATACAATCTAGGGGTTCCATTAGCTCTAGAGGCCATCATAAAACCCCCTCCCCCCAAGCTAGTTAACATCGGTTCACAAAGAGGAGCAGCCAATAAAGCCCCACAAG
This sequence comes from Campylobacterota bacterium, assembly GCA_013153345.1. Lineage (GTDB taxonomy): Bacteria > Campylobacterota > Campylobacteria > Campylobacterales > Sulfurovaceae > JAADEQ01. The sequence goes on from JAADEQ010000009.1 coordinate 3,512, forward strand.
CAGCATCAAACGCATTACCCCCAGCTCTTAAAATCTCAATAGCAGCCTTAGCACTCTTCTCATCCCCAGCAGCAACAACACCTCTCAACTTAAATACTCCATCCTATCTAAAAATCTCCTCTTTAATTACCTCTTCAAAACTTCCAGTCTCTTGATATATTTTTCTTAATTTAGTAGCAATTGAAGGCTTATCAACAACTCTATGTAAAGCCTCAACTCTATCTTGAGCCTTCAGCTCCTTAAAAATCCCCTCCTTATCCAACTTCTCTATTACCTCATGAAGCTTTTGAGCAATTGTTACAACGCGGCTACCTTCTATAAAATTTCCATCCAACCCATGCCTAACACTATTCCATTTATTCTGTTTACTAATTTGATAAAGCTCTCTTTTAGCTTTAAAATTAGAGTAATACTTTAAAAGAGCTTGGTATAATAACACAATTAGCTCTGTCCTCTCTTCATCATAAAATGCATCTGCCACTCTAAGCTCAATTGTTCCAAATTTTTGGTGAATTCTAACATCCCACCAGACATCTTTTACACTCTTAATAGTATTAGTAATAAATAGCAAATCAATTAGCTCACAATAATCTTTATAGGTTTCAAAATACTCCGGAATCCCAGCTCTAGGCAGCCTCTCAAATATCTTATTTCTATAAGATTGAAGCTTTGTATCCTCTGAAACAATAAAAGGAGAATTAGCAGAAAGTGCAATAAAAAGGGGTAAAAAGTGAATAGTATGGTTATAGGAATTAATTGCTGCCTTCTCATTTGGCATTCCAATATGGATATGAAAGCCACTAATTAAAAAGTTTTTTAATACAATTCCAAGCTCTTGAGCAAGCTCATCATATCTGGGGTCTGGAAAAAACTTATTATCATCTTTTCTCTCAAATGGATGGGTCGCTAAAGCTGCTAACTCTACTCCTTTTTGATTAGTAATCTTCTTTAAGCGCCCCAAAGTATCCATAATAAAGTTTCGAGCCTCTTTAGCACTATTACAAACTGGTGTTACAATCTCAATCATTGATTGAAGAAGCTCTTGATGAACATACTCTTTTAAATCATCTGGAAGCTCCTCAAATAAAAAAGGGGAGATATTAGCAGGCTTCATATTCTCTTTATCAATAAGCCTAACCTCTAACTCAACCCCAACACTAAAACCTCTATTATTATCAAACAGACTCTTATCATATGTAGTTTTAAAATTTTTCATAACTCAATTATATCTAAAAAAATAGCTCTGCTAGCTAAAAAGCGCTATTTATCCTCTTTTTTACCAACTCCTAGCTCCTCATCTACCAAATTAATCCAATAAGTTGCCCCTAAATTAATCAAATCATCCTCAAAATCATAATAAGCTGAGTGCAAAGGAGCACTCTTTTTGCCCTCCTTTTTGCTACCCAACCAGACATAACATCCAGGAACCTTCTCTAAAAAGAAGCTAAAATCCTCAGACCCCATACTAGAAGGAAAGTTTGTAACTATCTTATCTGGCGTGGTAGTTCTTTTAATAGCTCTTAAAGCTGCATCTATATCACTATTAATAGTAATTGGATATTTATGCTCATACTCAACCTCTGCCTTTGTATCAAATGCAGCAGCTATCCCCTTTGCAATCTCTTTTACCCTCTTTTCTATTACCTCTTGAGTCTCCTTATCTAAAACTCTAATTGAGCCTTCAATTAGACACTCAGATGGGATAATATTAAAAGTTGTACCACCCTCTATTCTTGCAACACTTACCACATGCGCATTTGCAGGATTTATATCTTGAGATGAGATATTCTTCAAAGCCAAAACAATATGAGAAGCCACCAATATAGGATTTATTGCATTATGAGGTTGTGAGCTATGAGCAGACTTTCCTTCTACCTTTATCTTATATATATCTATTGCACTCATAACTCCCCCCTCTTTAATTAAAAAGGTTCCAAAAGGCTCAGTTGGGCGATTATGAAGCCCATATATCTTATCTATCTTAAATTTCTCAAAAAGCCCATCTTCAATCATCGCCTTAGCACCAGCTCCTCCCTCTTCAGCTGGTTGAAATATAAAATATACCACTCCATCAAACTCCAGCTTCTCTTTAATATATTTAGCTGCTGCTAAAAGCATTGTTGTATGACCATCATGCCCACAAGCATGCATTACCCCTTTATGTTTAGAGGCATATGGAAGAGCCGTCTTCTCTTCAATTGGAAGAGCATCCAAATCAGCCCTTAGAGCAATAGCTCTATTTGAACTACCCTTCTTAACCCAAGCCACAATTCCAGTCTTACCCAATCCATACTCATAATCGATTCCCATTTTATCCAGCTCATTACATACCAAATTGGCACTTTTTCTCTCATTATAAGCCAATTCTGGAATTTGATGCAGCTTATGTCTTAGTTGGGTGAAATATCTTATATCCTCTTCATTTAAATACATTATATCTCCTAAAAACTTTTTGCTATTTTATCACAATTTACTCTTCTAAAATATGTCTATCTAAAATATAGGTAAAAAATAGCCCTTTAAAAACCTCCTTCTTATCCTTATATCCAACCACCTCAACTTTTGCCTTTTTTCCATCTTGCTCAACAATCTTTGCTTCAAAAATAGCTTCATCTCCCAACTTTAATGGAGCCAAAAATCTAACCTCAGCCTTGGTTAAAACCACATTTGGATGGTTAATTGCAGCCATTGCTGCAAAATCAGCTGCACTAAAACTAAATCCCCCATGAATTAAACCAAACTCATCTGCTACCATACTCTTATTACTCTTTAATAAAACCTTTGCAAAGCCTTCTTTTAACTCAATAACCTCTCCACTCAAACTTATATCTATTGATAAATGTGTCTTTAATTTCATTTAACCGCCTTTAATGCCTTTTCAAGCTCTTTAATTGTCTGCTCATATGAGTAGATATCAATATGGTTAGCCTCTTTAATTGTTGCTTTATATACAATTTTATCTTTTAGCTCATTTAATATATTCTCTATACTCTTTTTTGGCACAATATTCTCATTCTCCACCAAAATAACAGCAACTTTTGCTTTAATATCCTTTGCCCACCTATTAGCCTCAAACTTATGCTTTACCAAATAATCTACTAATAAAAATGGATATCTAGCCTTAGCAATATTTACAATAGAGTCAATTGGAGTAATCAAAACTAACCCCTTAACAGGATTTTTTGAGGCTACATATATAGCAACTGCACTCCCCAAACTTCTTCCCACTACAATTGATGGATTATACTTTTTATATATCTCTTGCGCATATTTTAAAATAGTCTCCTCTGAAGGTTTGCCCAAAGAGTTTCCATATCCAGGATAGTTAAAGGCAATAAAATTAAAATCTTTAATCTTTGAAGCAACCATATCTAAAAACCAAATCACATTACTACCATTTCCTCCAAAATATAAAACTAAAGGCGCTCCCTTTTTATTCTCTACCAATCCACCCTCTAATACAACCCCATCACTACTTTTAAACTCAATCTTTTTAGCAATCTTTGGCTCAATCTTCTCAACCCTTTTTGAGTTAAATATCTTTTGCTCTTGAGTTGCATATAGATAATAGCTAATAACAATATATAGCCCAATAATTAACAAAAACATCTTTAATACAATTGATTTCATATCTACTCCTCAATCACTATCTCAAATATATTTTGAGAGTTCTGTTTATCATATCTATATCTAAATTTATATCCAAGCTTTTCAGATATATTAGAGACAATATATAGCCCCAAACCAAATCCCGTTGAGCGCTTCTCCTCTTGTGAAAAAGGCTCTGTATAATAACTCAAATCATACTTTAGCCTCTCCCCTTTTGATTTTACTAAAATCTTATTTCCAACAACCTCAACCTTAGCAAACCTATCAGGACTATACTTTATCGCATTATCAATTAGATTCTTTAAAATCAAAGCCAATAGAGACTTATCAGTAAAGAGCTCCAAATCTTTAGGATATCTAAACTCAAAATGCTTCTCATCTTTTAGAAGCATCTTTTTACTCTCTTCTAAAATCTCCTCTAAAGAGTAGTTATCTTTAACTGGCACAAAGCTATACATTGTAATTCTCTCAATTTGAGCCAGCTCCTCAATTAACTCATTCATCCTATCAATTGAGCGAATTAAAGCCCCCTTTGCCCTCTCATCCTCAACCGTCTCAGCAATAATTCTGCTAGTTGTAATTGGAGTCCTTAGCTCATGCATAATATTTCTCATAAAGAGGTTTTTAGAGTTAATTAACTGCCTAATATGCTTTATTGCCTTATCAAAACTACTTGCAATCTTTCCTATCTCATCACTTCCATAATCATTAATCTTAATATCCAAATTGCCTTGGGCAAACTGCTCTATCTTTTTATTAAGTCTCTTTAATGGAGTAACTTTCTTTAAAAGCATAATATAAATAGCAACCAATAACACAAAAAATATAGAGCCAACTACAAAAGCAATCTGAATCGCCTTATCTCCACTCTTATCTACTAATAGATAGTTATACCCAATCATATCAACATAGATATAATATTTACCATCAACTTCAAATACCCTTACAATTGCCCTTCCATAATCATTTATCACCTCAATTATAGTCTTTCCTCTATCCTCAATATCTCTTCTTGCCTTCTCAAGCTCTATTGGCTCTAGATTAAAATCATTAAAAAATTTATTTATCTTATAAGTAGGAGGGTCTTGGGCAAGATTATAAGCTAAAGTCTCAGATAGAAACTTTAGCTTTAAGATATCTTTACTCTTCTTATCCTCTTTATAGCTAGCAATGAAGATAAAAATAGTAATACCCATAATAATTAGGGCAATGGAGAAAATCATATTAATAAAAGCTGTAATGGAGATATTTTTCAACCACTACACCTCATCATCAATTAACATATAGCCAATTCCCCTAACTGGCTTTATATAACTTCTATTTCCATCCACTTTTGAGAGCTTATTTCTAATACGACTAATAATTACATCAATATTTTTAACTGAGCTCTCATCATCAATATGTTTACTATCATACAAAAGCTGCTCACGCGATAAAGCTGAATTTTTATTCTCAATTAAGAGCTCTAATACATCAAACTCAGCTGCAGTAAGCTCTAAAGGCCTACCTTTAAAGCGTATAGTATGACCCTTCTTATCCACCTCAAAGCTACCTTTTGGCTCCTCTTTTGGCTTTGAAACAGCTGCTCTTCTTAAAATTGTCTTTATTCTAGAGACCAACTCCCTTGGGTTATATGGCTTTGGCATATAATCATCTGCACCTCTTTCTAACCCAATTACTTTATCTGTCAAATCAAGCCTAGCGCTAGAGATAATTATAGGAATATCAGACTTTTCCCTAATTTGAGTTACCACATCAAGCCCATCAATCCCAGGAAGAGTCAAGTCTAAAATAATAATATCAAACTTATTTTGAGTCAATAAAGATAACCCAATATATGGGTCCTCTGCACAAGTTGTCTGCATTCCATATTTTTTTAAATATCCACTTAGAGCCATTAAAAGCTCTGGGTCATCCTCTATTATTAAGACCTGTATTGTATCATTCATCTTCCATCCTTAATCTTGGCACTCACTCTCTTCAAAAATAGATAGCTTACACCCTTCCTCTTTTTTATAATAGTTTACTGCAGGAGCTCTTTCTATCACCTCTTCTTGAGAACTGCTTTTACTATCCAACTCCTCTTTTATCCTATCACTCCCCACCCAAATATTATAGCTATTTTTTTCTTTTTTTATAGCAATAGGAATCTTAGAGATATCTAAACTCTTAGCAAAATAGTAAGCATTAATATCCTTAGCATCAATTACTCTATACTCAACCCC
>JAADEQ010000053.1 GCA_013153345.1 Campylobacterota bacterium
TAATCTATTTCAAAAAAATAGAATTAAATTTTTTTATATATTTTCATTATTTCCATTAAATCAAACTAATTTTTTTCCATAAAAATTTTTATGTAAAAAAAGAGGCCAATATTACATTTTTCCACACTACTACCCTCTACAACCCCTTTTTTTAGGGCAAATAGAAAGCTACTCTTCAAAAATAAAAAAAGGTGTAAATAGTAGCAATATTTTTTTCATATAAATAGTTTTTAAATAAAATTTATTATTTATCTCCTCTACTCTCTCATAAAAATTACAATATTTCCATATAATGGAAATAGCTTCGAAAATATGCTATAATAAAACCTATATAGAATAGAAACTCTAACAAAGGAAGGTAAATGAAGATAGGAACTCTAATTTTAGCCGCTTCTGTTGCTACTTTTATGACAGGGTGTTATAGAAATAGCAACTCCTTATCCCCACAAAGAAGAATTAATACTTTACGATTTGAAGAGAGTAGACGCTACTCTAATGATGTATATATTGTAAAGTCCCAAGTAAAGAGTAATAAAAAGTTTAATATGAGAAAAAAACATATCAATCTCTCTAAATACTCAACCTATATTCAAAATAAGATTAATGAGATAAGAGCAAAAGGTCTATATTGTCACCCTGCAACTGACTCTATTAAACTAAATAAAAATCTAAATTTAGCTTCAGCATACCATGCTAAAGATATGGCTATTAATAACTACTTCTCTCACCAAGGCTCTGGAACAAAAACCGATATTGCAAAAGAGGCTCCGGGCAAAGGTAGCCAATTTTATGAAAGAATAGTATTTTTTGGCTATCCATTAAAACCTAAAAGAAAAACTGGAGAGATAATTACTTATACCAAATTTAAAATTGTAGGAGAGAGCGATATATTAGCCCATTTTGACCACGCTTTAGAGAATTTTATAAAATCTCCAAAGCATTGTGAGGTATTAATGGATTCTCGCTTTAAAGAGTTTGGAATTGGGGCATACCAAACCCGAGATAAGATATATTGGGTTATGGATTTTGCCCAAAGCTAACTCTTTAGCTTACTCTCTACTGATTTTATCTTTTGAGTTAGGCGATTTTTATACCCTTTTCTATAATCAATTTTAATTGTACTATAGATTCTATTGCAATCAATCTCTAAAATCTCATAGGCTCTTTTTACAATCTCAAGCCCCTCTTCTACGCTTTTAGTCTCAATAATTGTACCCATTGGGGTAAATTGATAATCTACCCCGCTATTTTTAATCATCTCAATAACTTTTGCTACATATTTGCTCTTACTCTCCCCTTTATCGGTTGGAAAGATTGCAAACTCAATTAATGCGCTCACTTTTTAGCATCCTTTACACACTTTTTAATCTCTTCAACAACTCCAGGGTCTTCAAGAGTTGATACATCTTGTTTTATCTCCTCTCCTCTTGCAATGCTTCTTAAGATTCTTCTCATAACTTTTCCACTTCTTGTTTTTGGAAGACCCGGCACTGCTACAATATCATCAGCCTTTGCTATATTTCCAATTTCAGAGGCTAAAATCTCATTTACATGCTCTTTAACATTTTCTAGCTCCACTTCATCTTTTAATACAACATAAATAAAAATAGACTCTCCCTTAATTGGATGTGGCACCCCAATTGCAGCAACTTCAGCAATATGGCTATCTTCTTTAACTGCTGCTTCAATCTCTGCAGTTCCAAGGCGATGTCCACTTACATTTATAACATCATCAACCCTTCCTGTAATCCAAATATATCCATCCTCATCATACATCGCCCCATCACCGCTAAAATATACCGGCTTTCCATCTTTTTTTGCAGTTGAGAAGTAGCTTTTTATAAATCTCTCATCATCTCCCCAAATTGTTCTAATCATACTTGGCCAAGGTTTTGTAATACATAAAAGCCCAGTCTCACCAACTTTTGGCTTGTTGCCATTTTCATCAATAATTTCTGCCATAATTCCAGGAAGCGGGAATGTAGCAGAGCCTGGTTTTATTGGAGTAGCTCCAGGTAGTGGACTAATCATATGGCCTCCTGTTTCAGTTTGCCACCAAGTATCAACAATAGCGCACTCCCCTCTTCCAACAACCTCATAATACCACTTCCAAGCAATCGGGTCAATTGGCTCTCCAACAGTTCCAAGAATCTTTAGCGAGCTTAAATCATATTTCTTTGGCTCATCCTCACCCATCTTATGAAGCACTCTAATAGCAGTTGGAGCAGTATAAAATTGTGTAATCTTATGAGCTTCAACCATCTTCCAAGCTCTTCCTGCATCTGGATATGTTGGCACTCCTTCAAACATAACTGTTGTTGCTCCTGCAGCAAGTGGTCCATATACAATATAGGTATGGCCTGTAATCCATCCAATATCTGCAGTACACCAATATACATCTTCTTCTTTTATATCAAATACCCACTCCATTGTCATTTGAGCCCATAAAATATAGCCTGCTTGAGAGTGTTGAACCCCTTTTGGCTTTCCTGTTGAGCCGCTTGTATATAATAAAAATAGCGGGTCTTCACTATCCATTACCTCAAACTCACACTCAGTGCTTTTATCTTTTATTAAATCATTATAGATATAATCTCTTCCCTCAACCAAATTTATCTCTTCATTATTTCTTTTTACCACTAAAACCTTTTCTACACTATCACCCCCTTGCTCTAGCGCCTCATCTACAACTGGCTTTAGCATATATGGCTTTCCTTTTCTATATGCCCCATCTGCAGTTATTACCAGTTTTGCTTTTGCATCTTCAATTCTATCTTTTAGCGCTTCAGCAGAAAAGCCCCCAAATACAACACTATGGATTGCTCCAATTCTAGCACACGCAAGCATTGCAAAAGCAGCCTCTGGAATCATTGGCATATATAAAACAACTCTATCTCCTTTTTTAATGCCAAAATCCTCTTTAAGTAAATTTGCAAATCTATTTACCTCCTGGCTTAGCTCTTTATATGTAATTTTTCTAATATCTCCCCTATCTCCTTCAAATAAAATTGCAACCTTATCTCCCCTTTTTTCAAGATGTCTATCAACACATTGATTACAAACATTTAGCTTCCCATCAATAAACCACTTATAAAAAGGGGCATTACTCTCATCTAAAACCTTGCTATAGGGAGCCAACCACTCAATTTTTTCATCTGCATACTTTTTCCAAAACCCCTCATAATCTTTTTTTGCGCTATTTTGCAGCTGCCAATACTCATCCATACTCTTAATTCTTGCCTCTTTGCTAAGCTTTGGATTTGGATAGTAAACTTCATTTGTCATAATACTCTCCTATTATTTTTTTTTATTATACTATAACCTAAAAAGAGATAGAGGAGTCTAAATAGGAGAGAATTTATCTTAGTTAATAAAAAGTGTATTTTTTGGTAACAAAAAGGCCCACTATTTTGAGCCTTTAAAGACACTACCTAACATCCCCTTAATTGTACTTTGAATATCAGCTGGATATACAACAAACTTAGAGTTTTGACTTTGGGCCATATTATCTAAACTCTTTATATATTTCTCTCCAAGTAGAAACATTGCAGGCAGCTCTTTATCTGCAATCCCTTGGGAGATTAACATCATCGATTTAGCTGAAGATTCAGCAAGTGCCACTTGAGCCTTTGCATCAAGCTCAGCAGCCTTTAATCTACCCTCAGCCTCTAAAATCATAGCCTTTTTTTCCGCCTCAGCCTTTGTCTCAATTGCTCTTTTTTCTCTCTCAGCTGCAGCTTGCTGCTCCATTGCTTTTTGCATCGACTCACTTGGCTGAATATCTTGAATCTCAACAGACCTAACTGTTACCCCCCAAGCAGTAGTATTGGTTGCAATCTTTTCTTGAAGTCTTGCAATAATCTTATCTCTATTACCCAAAGCCTCATCAAGCAACATCTCACCAATAATTGCTCTAATAGCAGTTAAGATAAGCTGCTCAACTGCAACTTTATAATCCTCAACCCCATATACCGCTTTTACAGGGTCAGTAATTTTAACAAATGCAATAGTATCAACAATAATTACTGCATTATCTTTTGTAATCATCTGTTGTGGGTCAATATCGATAATAATATCTTTAGTTGAGAGTTTTGCTCTAACATACTCCAAAAAAGGGATAATAAAGTTAAGTCCTGGTTTTAGAGTTCTAGCATACTTTCCAAGTCTTTCAACTACCCACTCCTCTCCTTGAGGAACAGTTACAACTCCAAAATATAATACTCCAATAATTAAAACGGTTAATAACAAAACAAGAATTAATATCTCCACGGCTACTCTCCTTCATAAGGTTCAACTTCAGCAATCTGCCCTATAATTTTAACCAGTTTTACCTTTTTTCCTCTTTCAATAGGCTCCTTTGCCGTAGCTAACCAGATTTTTGAGCCAACTACTGGTCTTTTAAACTCAACCTTCCCCTCTTCTAGCTCTGTAATAGGCTCTATTACAACTCCAATCTCTCCAATCCCCTCATCAGATTGTCCAATAGTTGTTCCTTTTACTTTAGAATGAATAAAGTTTTTCCATAAAAATATATATACCACCGTTAAAAGAGCCATAAAAAGCAGCTCTTGAGTGATTGTTAAATTAAAAAATCTATCTGTAATTCCAACCGTAATTGCAGAGGCACCAATTCCAAGCAATAAAAAGTCTCCAGTTAAGACCTCTAGCCCCGCAATTATCAAGCCAAGCGCCACCCATACCCACCAAACAAAAATTAAATTTAATAAATCTAGGATGTTTATGGCTTCCTCCTTTTGGCTTTTGAAAGATTATATCATAATTTACATACTAAAATATATAGGCTTTTGAGATAAAATATAAAAAGTAGCAAAAATTGAGAGAAAAAGTAAAAAAATGTATAGATATTTATTAAATTTATGACGATAAAAAGGAACAAAAATTATAGAAGTTAAAAAGAGAGCCAAGAAGATATTCCTTAAGTGCATTCCACTAAAATAATCTAATAAAACTACTATCAATGCAGTTAAAGCTCCAAAAGCAATCTGAAGCCATCTATTTGAAGGGGTAGTAACTGGGTCTGTTAACATAAAAAAAAGATAGACAACAAATGAGATAGAATAAAATTTAGTCAAAAAGTAATCTAGATTAAAATGGGGGTCACTATTTCCAATAATTAAATATTCTAAAAAAATATAGGAAAAGATAAAGCTAAGAGTAATTAAGATTCTATCCACTCTAACCAAAATTAAAATTCCAATTGCTACTACTAAGCTAAGAATATAACCTTCATCTCCTAGCTGCCCAACTAAAGGAAGCGCCTTTGGATAAAAAAATAGCAATGCAAAAATTACTGCAAAATTAGATGGATTAAAGATATGTCTATTCTCAAGCTTAAGAAATTTCTTTTGCAAAATAGCAACTAAAATCAATATATAAGGAATATACCATCTACTCCACCCAATCATTAAAACAATTCCAAAAGCAGTAATTATGGCAGAGAAGGGAAAATATAACCTCTTTTCAAACCTATAACTAATAAAACTCTCAACCAATATTGCAAAGAGCGCTAAGGAAAATATATTAAGCCAGCTAGTTTGTAAAGTACTATTTAACGAAGCTAATAACAAGAGTAATAAAAGATTTATCAACTGCTGAAGCTGAATATTTTTTATTAAACTTTTAAGATTCTCTATGGGTAAATCCTAATTTGTAGTGGTGACCCCTAGGGGACTCGAACCCCTGTGACAAGGATGAAAACCTTGCATCCTGGACCGCTAGATGAAGGGGCCATCTAGTTAGAAGACTTCGTTTTGAAGTGGTGAAATTATAGCAACTTAACCTTAAACGAAAATTAAATTAGCTCTTTTTTGCAATTTCTTTTGATTTTTTTTCTAACTTTGGTTAAAATAAAAGAGGCTAACTTATAGCAAAAGTTAAAAATAAAAAAGGAAGTGAGATGGTTAGAAAGATAATTTTATTAACAACAACATTTATTATTAGTGGCTGTATTGGAGCAATGCCAACTTATAAAAGCTCAAACTCTGCTCTAATTACCTTTAAGACCCCAACTATAAAATATTCAGATATGGGATTTATAGATAAAGCAGATAGCGAAACAAAAGTAGAGATATATAGCAATGGACAAAGTGTAATGAGATTAAGAATTACTCCAACTCAAGTCTGTATGAGTAAACTAGCTTGCATGAGTGCTCAAGAGTTTAATAAGAAGGTTCTTCAAGCAAACTACCCAAAAGATACACTTGAGAAGATATTTAAAGGTGAAGAGATTTTTGGAGGAAAAAATAAGATAGAGACTCAAGATGGATTTGTTCAACAAATTGATTCAATTAGATATGAAGTTAGCCAAGATGAGATTCTATTTACCGATAGCTCAACTGGCACAACAATTAGAATCAAAAAGATATAACATTTAAAGTGATATAATTTTTCCAAAAATTTGGAGCTTAAATGGCAAAATTTATAGGAGCACACGTTAGTGCTAGTGGTGGAGTTGAAAATGCTCCACTAAATGCTAGCAAAATTGGAGCAGGCGCTTTTGCTCTATTTACAAAAAATCAGCGTCAATGGAAGGCAAAACCACTTAGCTCAAAAAGTATAGATAAGTTTAAAAGCAATCTAGAAGAGAGTAAAATCTCCCCTAACCATATTCTCCCTCATGATAGCTATCTAATTAATCTTGGCTCTCCAGATAAAGAAAAACTGCTAAAGTCTCGAGAAGCCTTTATTGATGAATTAAAAAGATGCCAAGAGCTAGGGCTTAAGATGCTAAATTTTCACCCCGGCAGCCACCTTCAAAAGTTCTCCAAAAGAGATAGTAACTATGAAAAACTAATTGAAGAGGCTGAAAAAAAAGCGCTAGATACAATAGCTGAATCTATAAACTTAGCAATTGAGGCAACAAAAGATAGCGATGTGGTATTAGTAATTGAAAATACTGCTGGTCAAGGGAGTAATTTGGGATATAAGTTTGAACATCTAGCATATTTAATCCAAAAGACCGAGAATAAAGATAGAATCGGAGTCTGTATTGATACTTGCCATATGTTTGCAGCTGGATATGATATTAGAACAAAAGAGGCCTACAAGAAGAGCTGGGAGGAGTTTGATAGAGTTATTGGATTTAAGTATCTTAAGGGGATGCATATAAATGACTCTAAAGCAAAGCTTGGAAGTAGAGTCGATAGACACCACAATCTAGGGTATGGAGAGATTGGAATAGAGTTTTTTAAGATGTTAATGAGAGATAAGAGGTTTGATAATATCCCTCTTATTTTAGAGACAATTGATGACTCACTCTGGGAGGAGGAGATAAAGATGTTATATAGCTTTGCTAACTCCTAGTTGCCATCTTTAATACCAAAAAGCCAACTATTGCAGATAAAAAGGAGCCTATTAAAATAGCTAATCTATCTGCATAATTAAAAATAGCACTATCATTAAAGGCTAACGAGTCAATAAAAAGGCTCATTGTAAAGCCAATTCCAGTTAGGATTGCAACTCCATAAAGCTGAAAAAAGGTGGCCCTATCTGGCATTTTTGCTATCTTTAGTTTTATGGCACTCCAGCTAAATAGAAATACTCCAAGCTGCTTTCCAATAAAAAGCCCCAACATAATCCCTAATGGAACTGGAGTAAATAGCTGCTCTATTGAAATCTCTCTTAAATCGACTCCAGCATTTACAAATGCAAATAGAGGAAGGATAAAAAAGTTTACATATGGAGCTAGAGTATGTTCAATCTCCTTTGCAATTGATCTTTTAGTACGCAAAGGAATAAAGAGCCCCAAAATTACTCCTGCTAAGGTTGCATGGACTCCTGATTTTAATACACTAATCCATAAAATTGCCCCAACAATAAAATAGGCCCCTTTTTTAGTAACATTAAAATAGTTTAAAAGAGCCAAAATAGCAATTGCCAAAGAGGCTACTATTAAAGATAGAAGGGATAGCTCTTGAGTATAAAATAGAGCTATTATAATAATTGCTCCCAAATCATCAATAATAGCTAGAGCCATTAAAAATATCTTTAAAGAGATAGGTACTCTATTTCCAAGCAAAGATAAGATTCCCAAAGCAAATGCAATATCAGTGGCAGTTGGAATTGCCCACCCATTAAGAGCAAATGAATCTCCTCTATTAAAATAGATATATATTAAAGCTGGCACCACCATCCCTCCAACTGCTGCAATTGTTGGAAGAGTAATAGCCCAAAGAGATGATAAATGCCCCTCTAAAATCTCCCTTTTTATCTCAATTCCAATTAGCAGAAAAAATATAGCCATCAACCCATCATTTACCCATAACAGCAGAGGTTTAGCAATCTCAAAATCTCCAAATCTTATCTCAACTGGAGTATGTAAAAAGGTTGTATAAAAGGTATCTAAAAAGCTATTTTGAAAAATCAAGGCCAAAATAGTAGCAACTATTAACATAACTCCTGCGCTAGACTCCTTTGAAAAAAAACTCTTAAGAGCACCCATCTTTATTCCTTTAAATATTATCAATTAAAAAATTTTATCAAAAGAATATAAAAAGTTTAGTTTGGTTTTAAAAAAGGGGCTATTTTTTTTAAAAGAGGATTAATTTTTATTAAGGTAAAATCTCAAAATTAAACATTGAAAGGATAGATAGTGAAAGAGTTTGTAGAGAATTTTGAAGAGAAGCTTCAACACTTTAAAAAATTAATCGATAAGGCTAAAGAGGACTTAAAAAAGATAGAAAAAGAGCTAGCTGCTAAAAAAGATGAGCTACTAAAGATAGAAGAGGAGATAATTGCTATCTCTAAAGAGATAAAAGAGAGAGAGCATAGAGTTCATGATATCTTAAACAAATTAAAAAGAATTCAAAAAGCTACACTTAAAGCTCAAACAGATAGAGAGTTTGAGATGCTAGAAAGAGATAGAGCAAGATTATTAAAAGAGCTTCATCAGCATGATAAAAAACTAAAAGAGCTAAAAGAGAAATATGAAAAACTAACTACTAAAGAGATGAAACTTCTTGATGAAGAGATGGAGCTAGAGAAGAAAAAGGCAAAACTTCTTCATAAAAAAGAGACCTACCTTCAAAAACTAGAGCAGATAATGGCAAAATTCCAAAAAAGAATTGATAGATTTAGAGAGATGTTTAGTTAATCTTTAGGGAATTGCTCCCTAAAGAGTATTACTATTTTTTATTATATAAAGCAATACCGCTCCACCAACTACTAAGCTACCTCCCATTAAAATTAAAGTTACTCTAATTTTTAATAATTCTTCTACAT
>JAADEQ010000033.1 GCA_013153345.1 Campylobacterota bacterium
TTGAATGTTAGCAAATAAAAAGATTATTAATAATACCAAACTAATTACTACCCAAAAAAACTTTTTAGATACCATTATTGAATCTAGCACAAATGCAATCATTACTCTAGATAGAAATTTAAAGATAAAGAGTTTTAATAAGATGGCTGAGGAGATATTTAAATATAAACGAGAAGAGGCAATCAACTCCTTATATCTAAAAGATATAATTCCCTCCTTTAAGGTCTCTTCTCTTGAGGAGTTTTTAAAGAGTTACTCTCTAAAAGGGGTAAAAGAGGTAATGGGGATTGATAAGAGTAAAAGCCACTCTCCTTTAAGGGTCTCTTTTGGAGTAGATAATCTAAATAACCCCTCTTTTATTATTGCCAACATTCAAAATATAAGAGATGAGAAGCTAAAGGATAAGATTTTACAACAGCAAGCAAAATTTGCAGCACTAGGAGAGATGATTGCAATAATTGCACACCAGTGGAGACAACCTTTAGCGCAACTAAACTTTAGCAATATATTTATTAAGAGTTTAACTTCTAACAAAGAGATTATTGGTGAGCTAAAAAATAGTGAAGAGATAATTGGTTTTATGTCGGAGACCATCTCAAATTTTGAGAATTTTTATAAAAAGAGCGATGATAAAGAGTTTGACCCAACTCTTTCAATTGAGCTAGCCCTAAAGATAGTTGATAGTGTAATAAAGCTAAATGAGATAGAGGTTATAAAAAGATTCCAAAAGGGAATAAAAATCTATGGCAACCTAAATGCCCTCTCACAAGTTATCTTATCAATTTTGCAAAATGCAATAGATATAATAAAGCTTAGAGATATAAAAAACCCATCCATTAAGATTGAGCTAAAAAAAGTAGGCAAAGAGGTAGCTATTGTTATTGAGGATAATGCTAAAGGGATAAAAGAAAATCCAATTGAGAATATCTTTAAGCCATTTATCTCAAATAAAGAGATAGAGTCAACTGGAGTTGGATTATATATGAGTTTAATGGTAATTAAAGAGAGATTTAATGGAAAAATTTTAGCCTCCAATACAAAAAAGGGGGCAAAATTTACCATTCTTATTCCTACCAAAAGAGCCTAATTAAAAAATATAGAGAAAAAAGAGAAAAAGTAATAATAGCCCCAATAGCCCAAAAGAAGTATCTACTCTTCTTAGCTACCAATTTAGCACCCCTAAGAGCACTCTTTCCCAATACCTTTATTACCACTGGTGTTTGTTTCTTATATCGATTTGAGAGCTTCACTGCCCTTGCTAACTCTTTTTCATTATCTATATATTTTAATACCCTCAAACTTCCCATTAAAGAGCTCTGCTTATAAAGGGTATTTACATCTTTTAAAATAGGCTTAATTGGAGCTAGATTAATACTATTTATAAAAGCTTTAGAGTTTCTTCTAATACTATTAAAAGAGCTAATATCTACTCTTTTTAAAATTCTTAAATCAACGCTTCTATTTAATTTAATAATTAATACTCTACTAAAGCGTTTAGTTAAAAATTTTGAGCGCTTAGCAATCTTTAAGACTGAAGCTCCAACCTTTAGAGGGGCTGAGGCGCCCAAAGAGGTAATTGTAGTAACACTCAATCCAACTCCAATAATTGAGAGAGTTAGGATAAATTTATCATACTCTTCATTATTTAAATACTTCCCTCCCTCTTTATATAAATCTCTAATATCTCCAACTAATGTAAAGTCTGAGGTGATAGAGCCAGCTAAAGAGTAGCCATTTTTAGCCTCCCCCATAATAAAGCCAGTAGCAAAATCTTTTAGGTCATTAAATCTCTTTTGAAAAGAGTTGCTCTGATTCTCTACTGCTGTAGTTAAGTTTTTATCTAAAGTATAGTTTAAACTTCTACCCAACTCAATAAACTCTTTTGCCTCCTCAACTCTATTGTTTGCTAAAGCCTCTCTTATTTGCGCTTCAATATACTCTTTTGAGGCTTTCTCTCTTAACTCCAAATCAATATTTGGCTCTATTTTTTCTTTATAGATAAAATTATCCAAATTTAGATATATCCCAAAGGCTAAAGCTGCAAAAATAGCAGAAAAGAAGAGCCTAATAATCATTTTCTCTCTACCTTGCTTAGATATTGCCAAATTATACCTACAATAACTACCAAAATCAATGGGGCAATATATGGCTTATCTTTAAGATACTCAAAAGCTCTTATAATAAAATCGCTAAAGAAGTAACTACTTAATCCAATAGTAAATACAAATATAAATGAGGCAAAGAAGTTAAAAAATATAAACTTCTTAAAATCATAATGAGAAAGAGCCATCACAATTGGAATTAGAGTCTTTACCCCATATATAAATTTTTGAATAAAGATAGCAAAAGCTCCATATTTTCTCATTAATAAGCGAGTAATAGCAAGTTTCCTTTTATGTTTGGTTAGATATTTAGCAATATCTTTTTTTTGATACTTCCCTAAATAGAAAAGAAAATTATCTCCTAAAAAGTTTGCAATAGCAGCAACAACCAATGCGGTAATTAAATCAATATGGCCCAAATAGGCAAAGACAGCTGCAGTTGCTACAATTACTAATGAACCTCCAAAGCTAAAAAAAGCTATTGCTAAATAACCCCAACTCTCAAGTGTAGAAAAATCCATCTAGATGCCTTTTTAGATAATTGTATTAACTTTTTGCTTAAAAAAAACTCCCGAGTGGGAGTTTTAAGGGGGAGTAGTTTTACTATATTAAACTTTATATATAAAGAGGTAGGAGGAAAAACCTCTTTATAAAAATGTAAAAGGAGGAGAAGGTTAGTGTGTCAATTTGTGTGGCTGTGGTTGTACTTTTTCCATTGACACAATATAATTATAATATACATTTGTGGAGTATGTGTGAAATAATATATAAATTAGTAAAAAATTGGTAAAACTTTTTTCTTTTCTTTACTAACCCCATATTTAGCTATATCTTAACTTCTTATACTCTTTTGGAATCAAAAAATCCTCTGTTTTAATCAAACAATCATATATTCTGTTATTATATCCAATCTCCCACAACTTATCCAACGCTCTTATTTGAAGTGGACTTAGAGTAATAGAGTCTTTGGAGGCATACATATTTAGATACTGCTCAAGCTTCTTATCATCAATTCTAACCAAATTATTTTCAATTAATTTTTTGCTAAGCTCTTGCTTCTTCTCATTTGCCACCCTAACTCCCTCAATTAATATATCTTCAATCTCAATTGCCCTATTTAGTGGCAAGCTTCTTCTTAGAGCCATTCCACCAAGAGGGAGTGGAAGCTCCTCTTTTATAAAATCTAACCATATATCCCAAATCTCAACTTCCACCTCAAGCGAGTTATCAAAATCTAAGATTGACTCATGAATTAAGACCCCAGCATCAACCTCCCCCTTTAATACCGCCTCCTCAATCTCTAAAAAATTCATATATCTAACCCTAGCCTCTGGATATTTTAGACGCACAAGCATCGCATTTGTAGTATTTTTGCCAGATAGAGCCAGTTTAAAATTTTTTCTTAATTTTTTGTTCTTTTTTTTAATTAATTTTGGGCCATAACCATTGCCAAAACTAACTGCTGTCCTTAAAAGTGCATATTCATCTCTAATTTTTGGATATAGCGCAAAGCTAATAGCAGTTACATCATATAAACTCTCTAGAGCTTTTTGATTTAGTGTTTCAATATCTAGTGCAATATTGCTAAAGCTATAATCTTTTGTATTAACCCAGCCAAATTTGATTGCATAATACATAAATATATCATCAGCATCAGGAGAGTGAGCCACTTTGATTTTCATCTAAATCCCCATTTTTTTATTGAGATTATATCTTTATTTGATGAAAAAATTGCTACAATATAGAAAAATTATGAAGGATTAGAATGGATCCCAATAAGAAAAAAGCTCTAGATTTAGCAATAAAACAGATTGATAAAGCATTTGGAAAAGGTGCTCTAATGCGCCTTGGTGATAAGGAGATTGAGCCAATTGAGGCAATTAGCACTGGCTCTTTAGGGCTTGATATGGCACTTGGAATTGGTGGAATTCCAAAGGGAAGAATTATTGAGATTTATGGTCCAGAGAGTTCTGGAAAGACAACTCTAGCCCTTCAAACAATCGCTTCAGCACAAAAAGATGGGGCAATTTGCGCTTTTATTGATGCAGAGCATGCTCTTGATGTATATTATGCAAAAAATCTTGGAGTTGATATTGATAATTTGCTAGTATCTCAGCCAGATTTTGGAGAACAGGCTCTTGAGATTTTAGAGACTCTTGCAAGAAGTGGGGCAGTTGATTTAATTGTTGTAGACTCAGTTGCAGCTCTTACTCCAAAAGTTGAGGTTGAAGGTGATATGGGAGATACCCATGTTGGGCTTCAAGCAAGACTTATGAGCCAAGCTCTAAGAAAACTTACTGCAATTTTGCATAAGATGAATACAACAGTTATCTTTATTAACCAAATTAGAATGAAGATTGGAACAATGGGTTATGGAAACCCAGAGACCACAACTGGAGGAAATGCACTAAAGTTTTATGCAAGTGTAAGAATTGATGTTAGAAAAATAGCAACCCTAAAGCAGGGAGAAAACCAAATTGGAAATAGAGTAAAAGCAAAAGTTGTAAAGAACAAAGTTGCTCCTCCATTTCGCCAAGCTGAGTTTGATATTATGTTTGGAGAGGGAATTAGCTATGAGGGAGAGTTGCTAGATTATGGAGTAAAGCTTGATATTATCGATAAGAGTGGAGCTTGGTATAGTTATGGGGCAACAAAACTTGGGCAAGGCAAAGAGAATGCTAAAATTGCCCTAAAAGAGAACCCTGAACTTAGAGCTGAGATTGAGAGCAAAATAAAAGAGGCTCTTGGATTTGGAGAAAAACTTAGTATGAGCCAAGAGGAGATTGATAATAGTAGCGATGAGCAGCTTTAAAATAGCTCTTTAGCACGCTCTAGTTTATATTTATAAGAGTTTAGCTTTCTTATTTGAGCAGGAGTTAACTCCTCTCCTTCCACCAACTCACCTTTGAGAGTATTAAATCTAATAGTTGTTTTATCGTTTAGATTTAGAGGATTAAGATGACACATCTCACAACTCTTTGCCTCTTTTATAATAGTATGTGGCTTAGCCACCACAAATCCTCCAAAGCGCTTTGCATCAATAATGGTTCTATTTTGCTCATCAATATAGGTTAACTCAAAATCGAGCAAAGGGCGAGCCAACTCAATCTTTCCTCTATAATTAATCAAAAAGAATCTCTCCCAGCGTCTAAAATAATACCCCAAATACCAAACCCCTTTATATAACCTATTCTCTATAAAATCTGGCATTACTGGCTTGGTAGAGGGCTTCTTTAGAGCCTTTTTTAAAAACTCCTCTAAATATCTATCCTCACTACTTATTAATCTTTTGAAATCTTTATAGTTTGGGATATCACTTCTTAAAATTACACTTCTATAACTATTTACCTGCCAAGCGCTATGACAAGCTATACAGCTAATATTTTTATGATAAGAGGGGTGATTTTTTTGACTTAAATTTGTGTGACACGAGGTGCAACTTGCTTTTTTGTTCATCTTATGACAATCAATACAGCTCATTCCTTTTTGAAAATGGACATCCTCAATTAGATGATGATAGGAGTTTCTATACTCTTTCTTTGGATAAAACCCCTCTTTAGTAATTGGAGCTTTGTAGCTCTTATCAAAATCCTTTGGAAATAGTCCAAAATAGTCTGTCCCTATAAAGTTAGCATTATGGCACTTAAGACAATGTTTTGAGGTAGCTTTGGCTCTATAGCTATCTTCTTTATTAAGGTGAGAATTGTGGCAAGCTAAACATAAATTATTAGTTGGATTAACCTCTTTTGAAGTTAGGTGGCATCTTAAACATTTTCGTCTTAAAAAATCGATAGCCAAATCTTTTGGCTCTTTAATAGGGTGGTTAGATATTTTAGGAAGAGTTTGAAGGCTCTTATTATAATCTTTAACTCCCCAAGCTTTTAGAGTTAAAGAAATTTCATTTTGTAAGGTGTAGTGGATATTATTTTTACATTTACTCTCTTTATCTCTGTGGCAAACTATACACTCATTAGCAAATATAAAAGAAAAGACTAAAACTATATATCTTAACACTCTACTCTACTCTTTTTACTTCCCATCGTCCTGTTTTGGGGTCATACTTTGCAATAAACTCTTCACGATGCTTCTTAGCACTTTGAGCTACTAATGAGTAGTTAAACTTAATTGCTTCAAGCTTTAAGGTATTTTTATCTATCACTTTAATCTTTCTAACTTTAAGCTCTGGAGTAGGAAGCTCAAATAGCTTTATCTTATTTTTATCTAACTTCCCATCCTCTTTAAATCTAAATAGATAGACCCCTCCATCTCTTGCACTCCCAGCAATTAGATACTTTTTATCTCTACTCTTTAAGATATTTAACGTTAGTGCATCAAACCCTTCTACTCTTTGAAGAATCTCCTTTTTATCTCTATCAATTAAGTAGATTCTTCCACCAACTCCTCTATAGCTACTCTTATCAATAGAGCTAGCAATTAAATAACCACTATCACAATCATAGACAATTGAGATTAATCCATATGGATTTGTTGGATTTGGAGCAACCTCTTCAATTACCATCCATCTACTCAACTCTGCACTTTTTCCATCCAACTTATAGATTGCCTTTTGAAGATTAAAAGTTGTAGGCTTTATACTAATAAATGGATTAGGAGTAAGATAGATATCTCCTTTATTATCAATGGTATAGGTACCCAATGCATCAAATCTCTCCCAGCTCTTTTTATGAAGCACCCTACTATATTTTGGCCCAAAATAGAAAGCTATCCCCTTATAGTGCTTTTGAGATAAATCGATAATAGGAGCATTAATCCCATTTTTATATAAAAAAAGAGGAAGTCGTGCACAACTTTTTTGTTTATCAAACTCATCTAATCTAAAAAGAGATTGAGAAGTTTGCAAAGAGGAAGAGGGAGTATTAAGGATAAAATAGGCTCCAGCTCCTAAAAAGATTAATACAATAAATAGAGGAATAAACCTTTTCATATATCCCTTTACTCTCTATCAACATTTTTTATAGGGACAAACTTTGGCCCAACAATACATGGCCAAATCTTAACGCTCGGATTTCCATACTCATCAATATCACTATCAGCCCAACAATACTCTTGACCCTCTCTATTATCATTATAGATTCTTGGAACATACCAAATTACAATATGCTCATTCTCTATTACCTCTTTATCCTCAATAAATCTCTCTGGGCCATCCTCATCAAGCTTACAACAGCTCCCTAAGGTTAACATATCCTCATCACCCTCTTGAGGCTTAAATTTACTCACATATACTCTCTCATTATCACCTCTACTTCCATCTCCAAACTGCCCTCTATTTGGCTCAATATAAAATCCTAACTCCTCATCCTCTAAGCTTCTTATTCTATATAAAAATCTATCTTTATACATCTTCTCCTTACCAGTTGAAGTGTAGTTTCCTTCAATATCTAATGCTCTAAACTCCTCCCCATCATATATTGCAAACTCCTCATGGTTATCCAAATTTACATCAAGCCTCATTACTGGACGATAGATAGCCCTATCACCACACCCTCTTCCTAAATTTATTGCTACCACTCTAAATGAGCCATCTTTATAAAATTCAAATCTATTTTGATAGCGATAGTTACAAGCCATTGGCCACTTTGGATTTCTAAAATCTTGAAGGATATAAAAGCCAACCTCTTTATTATTTTCTATAATAGAACCAATTTGAGGGCCATTAAATGCCAATACAACTGAGGTTGAGAACATTGGACACCCCATTGCATCATTATATCCAAACATATACTCATCATTCTCACCCTTTACAACCTCAACCCTTCTTCCTTCAATAACTAGTGGTGTTGAGGTATCTAAATTATCAGCCCCCTTTGCTTTATAAGCCACATGCCAATCTACTACTTTTAAAGACCTTGCGATATTTTTACCATTAAACTTTAGGTCTCTAATCTCTAATCCATCAGAGCTAGTTAGATGATATTTAAACTCCCATCCATCTTTGGAGTAGTTATTATCCTTTTGACAAAACTCCTCCATAATATATCTATTTTGAAGAGTTCTCTCATCAATACATGCTGGAGTATATGTCTTTCCAAGACCAGCCCACTTTGCAGCCACAAGTCTAAGTTTAGTTAAATCAACAATAGCCCAAAGAGCCTGCTGCTTTTGGTGGTCTGGAAAGGTTGGAGCAACACATAGATGCTCTTTATCCTCACATGGAGACTCTTTTAAATTAGTTCTCACATTTGCCATTGAGAGCTCTCTTGCAGTTGGACGATGACCAAGCTCTTTAATAATAGTAGGAGATTTTAGAGCAATTGCTTTTGCAATCTGAGTTAACCTATTACTAATATCTGGCTGCATCTTATCATATCTTCTAACTCTTACTACTCTTCTCTCTTTTAAATCGACAATAGCTCTAGTAGTAGAGTTTAGAGCAAAATTATACTTCTCAACAACATAACACTTCCTATCTTTACAAAGCTCTTTTAACTTATCATCAAGCATTGCAATAGGAGCTCTTTGAACCTTCATAATATCATTATGAAGTGGCTTTCCATTAAGAGTGGTATCGGCTAAAAACTCCGCATCATTTAAAGCAATCTCTTGAGCAATCTCTCCATCTTCATCCAACTCATCTGGCTCTAGCGGTAAAACCGATTTTCCTTGACTATAAAGCTCTTCTAAATCCTCTAAATACTCTCTAACCTCTTCAATATCATCATACTCATCTCCAATTTGTGGAAGAATAATCTTCTTATCAAAACTATCCAAAGCCACTGGATGAGAGTTGATATCTCTTCCTTTTTTATAGTAATAAAGTCCCCCAAGTCCAATTATACCTGCTACTAAAACTGATAGCGCTAATTTAATCTCGCTTTTCATCTTTTTGGTATCCTATTGTAAATTTTTTATTTACAACATTATACCCTTTTGATTGTAAAAGTTCAATGACACTTTTTTGACCTAAAAAATGCATTATTCCAAAAGCAAAAAGATAGGCTTTATTAGGGTTTTTTGAAACTATCTTATCAATTCTAT
>JAADEQ010000066.1 GCA_013153345.1 Campylobacterota bacterium
AGAATAATTGAGGCTCAAAAAGATGGAATAGTAGTTGTAGATGGTGCTTATATGGAGTATGCCAAAGCAAAAAGTAGCAACTACTTTATAGAGCCAAAAGAGTTATTAAAATATGATAATGTAATCTATCTTGGTACATTTTCTAAAGCTTTTGGTCTTGGTGGAATGAGGGTTGGATATGGTATTGGAAGAAAAGAGTTAATAAAGTTATTATATAAAGTAAGACCACCTTTTAATATAACTACTCTATCTTTAGTTGCTGCTTGTGAAGCGTTAAATGATATGGAGTTTGTAAAAGAGGCAATAGAGTTAAATTTTAAAGAGATGAATAGATATATAGAGTTTGCAAAAAAGTATAATTTTGAGTATATTGATAGTGCCACAAATTTTATTACATATCTTTTTGGTAATAATTTAAATTCAACATATATAGCAAATGAGCTTTTAAAAAGAGGTGTAATTATTAGAGATTTGGCAGGTTATAACTTAAATGGAATTAGAATTACAATAGGCAAAGAGAGAGAAAACCAAATCTTTTTTGAGAAGTTTCAAGAGGTTTTAAGAGATGGAGATAGATAAAAAAATTGATATAAAATCAAAAACTATTGAGGAGTTGGAGGATTTAGCTAAAAAGATAAGAGAGAGAATTTTAGAGAGCGTAAGTAAAAATGGTGGACATTTAAGCTCTACTTTAGGAGCGGTAGAATTAATTATTGCTATGCATTATGTTTTTGATGTTAGCAAAGATCCTTTTATATTTGATGTTTCTCATCAAGCATATGCACATAAGATGATTACTGGTAGATGGGATGAGTTTGATAGATTAAGGCAGTTTGGAGGAATAAGCGGATATAGTGATCCAAAAGAGTCTATTTATGATTATTATAAAGCAGGACATAGCTCAACTTCTATCTCTTTAGCAGTAGGGGCTGCAAAAGCTATTAAATTAAAAAAAGAAGATAGAGTCCCTGTGGTATTAATAGGTGATGGAAGTATGAGTGCAGGAATGGTATATGAGGCTTTAAATGAGCTTGGAGAGAGAAAATATCCAGTAGTAATTATCTTAAATGATAATGAGATGAGTATATCAAAGCCAATAGGGGCTCTTAGTAAATATCTCTCTCAAGGAATGGCGGGAGATTTTTATCAAAAGCTTAAATCAAAAATAGAGAGTGTTTTAAATCATCTACCAGAGAGTGCTACTTATATAGCAAAAAGAGTTGAAGAGTCTTTTAAACTAATTACTCCAGGACTCTTATTTGAAGAGCTTGGAATCGAGTATATTGGACCAGTAGATGGGCATAATTTAAAAGCTTTAATTGATACTTTAACTATTGCAAAAAAGATTAAAAAGCCTGTGCTTGTGCATGCTCAAACAATAAAAGGAAAAGGTTATAAAATAGCTGAGGGACCATATGAGCATTGGCATGGAGTTGGACCTTTTGATCTAAAAAGTGGAAAACCTTTAAAAAAGAGCTCTAAAAAGAGCGCTACTGCTATTTTTAGCCAAAAGCTATTTGAGATGGCAAAGGAGGATAAAAAAATTGTAGGTGTAACTGCTGCTATGCCAAGTGGTACTGGATTGAAGCCATTAATTGAGAACTTTCCCGATAGATTTTGGGATGTGGCAATTGCAGAACAGCATGCAGTTACATCAATGGGACCTTTGGCAAAAGAGGGATTTAAGCCATATGTAGCTATCTACTCTACATTTTTACAAAGAGGATATGATCAAGTAATTCATGATATAGCATTAATGAATTTAGGGGTAGTATTTGCTATTGATAGAGCAGGAATAGTAGGAGAAGATGGGGAGACTCACCAAGGGGTATTTGATGTGGGATATTTGAGAATTATTCCAAATTTAACTTTGGCTGCTCCTTTTAATGAGGATAGTTTTAAAAAGCTTCTTGAATTTTCAAAAGATTTTCCAACTCCTTTGGCAATTAGATATCCAAGAGGCTCTTTTTTGAGTGATAATTTTGAGGTAAAGAGCTACTCTTTAGGAGAGGCAGATGTGTTAAAAGAGGGTGATGAATTGCTGTTTATAGGTTATGGAAATGGGGTTGGAAGGGCGCTAAAGACAGCTGAGTTGATTAATAAGAGTATAGAGATTGTAGATTTAAGATTTGTAAAGCCTTTAGATAAAAAGTTGTTATTATCTCTTACAAAAAGGTTTAAAAGGTGGTATATATTTAGTGATACAGCCTATTTGGGCGGTGTTACTTCTGCAATAGGGGAATTTTTAGAAAAAGAGGGTATAAATGAGATAGAGCTAATTAGTTTTGAGTATAAAGATAACTTTATTCCTCATGGAAAAGTAGAGGAGGTAGAGGAGTTTTTAGAGATTACTCCTTCTCAAATTGCTCAAAAAATTTTAAGAAAGGAAAATAATGGGTAGAGATTATATTTTTACTTCTGAATCTGTTACTGAGGGGCACCCAGATAAGATGGCAGATCAAATTAGTGATGCAATACTTGATTATATAATTGAAAGAGATAAAAATGCAAGAGTTGCATGTGAGACACTCCTTAGTAATGGATATTGTATTATTGCTGGAGAGCTTAAAACTACTACTTATGCTCCTATGCAAGAGATTGCAAGAGAGGTAATTAGAGAGATAGGTTATACTGATGCATCTTTTGGGTTTGATTATAGAACAGCAGGGGTATTAAATGGAGTAGGAGAGCAATCTCCAGATATTAATAGGGGAGTAGATCAAGAATCAGGAGAGATTGGAGCAGGAGATCAAGGATTAATGTTTGGTTATGCTTGTATGGAGACAAAAGAGTTAATGCCATTGCCAATCTCTTTAGCTCATAAACTTACGGCAAAATTAGCTGAGGTTAGAAAAAATGGAACAATTCCATATTTAAGACCAGATGGTAAAGCTCAAGTGAGTGTAAGATATATTGATGGAGTTCCAAAAGAGGTTACAACTGTGGTAATTTCGACTCAACACTCACCTGAAGTAGAACAAAAAAGGGTTCAAAAAGATATAATCAATGAGGTGATATATAAAGTAATTCCAAAAGAGATGCTCTCAAAAGATGTAGTTTTCCATATAAACCCAACAGGTAGATTTGTAATTGGTGGACCTCAAGGAGATGCAGGACTTACTGGTAGAAAGATTATTGTAGATACATATGGGGGTAGTTGTCCTCATGGAGGAGGAGCATTTAGCGGAAAAGATCCAACAAAAGTAGATAGAAGTGGAGCATATGCTGCAAGATATGTAGCAAAAAATTTAGTAGCAGCGGGTGTGGCAAAGAGAGTTACTATCCAAATAGCCTATGCAATTGGGGTAGTAGAGCCAGTATCAGTTATGGTAGATACTCACCAAACAGGGGTGATTGAAGAGTCAAAAATTGAGGAGTGTATAAGAGATATTTTTGATCTTAGACCAGCTGGAATTATTAGAAGTTTGGATCTTTTAAGACCAATATATAGAAAAACTGCTGCTTATGGTCATTTTGGAAGGGAATTGAGTGAATTTACATGGGAGATGACCGATAGAGTGGATGAGATTAAATCATATTTAAAGTTGTAGCCTTGCTACTAAAAAGAAAAATAATATTAAAATTTGAAAGAAATTTTTTTAATTAAATTATTGTTTAAAGTTGTTGTGTTATAGTGTGAATCATATTTTTTAAAGGAGTTACAATGGCAGTTAAAATAACTGATACTTGTATTTGCTGTGCAGCTTGTATTGATGAGTGTCCAGTTGAAGCAATTGTAGATGAAGATGATAACCCAACTGGTGAAGATATCTATTATGTATATCCAGATAAGTGTGTAGAGTGTGTAGGTTATCATGATACTCCAGCGTGTGCTGAGGCTTGCCCAACAGAAGGATGTATTGTATGGGATGAGTGTGTAGAAGGACTACCTTGTAGAGAGGATGTTCCAGCTGAGGCAAGAGCTGAGCATAAGCCAGTAATTGAAGATTAATTCTTCCCCGCTTTTAGCGGGATCTTTTTTTTAATCTCCTTTTAAATATTTTTTTTGTACAATCAGGCGCTAAAATTTAATTGATAGGATGGAAGATGGAGAGAACTCTATCTATTATAAAACCAGATGGTGTAGAGAAAAATATTATTGGAAAGATTTTTGATAGATTTGAGAGTAATGGTTTAAAGATTGTAGCTTGTAAAATGCTCAAATTATCAAAAGAGGATGCTCAAAAGTTTTATGAGGTTCATAAAGAGAGACCATTTTTTAACGATTTGGTAGAGTATATGACCTCAGGTCCAGTGGTTGTGTCTGTGCTTGAGGGTGAGAATGCAGTTGCAAAAAATAGAGAGTTAATGGGAGCTACAAACCCAAAAGAGGCAGAGCCTGGTACAATTAGAGCTGACTTTGCCGAAAGTATTGAGGCAAATGTTGTTCATGGAAGCGATTCTTTAGAGAATGCTCAAAAAGAGATTGCATTTTTCTTTGCTCAAAGGGAGATTTGTTAATTGAAAATCTCATTTAGCAAAGTAAAGAGGGTGCCTCTTGCCTTTGATTATAATCATAAAGGCGAAGAGTTAAACTATAAAGGCAACTTAGAGAGGCTAAATAGTAAAAGTGTCTCTTGCAAGGGAGAGGTAGCAGGAGAGATAGAGTTAATTTGTGATAGATGTGGAAAGAGCTATAAAAGGGTAGTTAAGTATCCTTTAGATTTGCAACTATATGATGGAGTTGCAAAAGGTATAAAAGAGCTTGATATAATTGAATTTTTTGATGGAAATATAGATTTTAAAGAGATTATAGATAGTGAAGTAGCCTCTTTTAAAGAGGAGTATCACTATTGTGATGATTGTTTAAATAGTGATGATATATTAGAGATTGAATTTTAAAGAAAGGATAAAAGATGGCAGTTCCTAAGAGAAGAGTATCAAAAGCAAGAGCAGCAAAGAGAAGAACTCATTATAAAGTAACACTTCCAAGACCTATTAAAGATGAGGATGGTACTTGGAGAATGCCACATAGAATGAATCTTACAACTGGAGAGTATGGGGCTAAAAAGAAAGAGAGTAAATAGTATTAAAGATGATAGATAAAAAGAATATTACCATCGCAATTGATGCGATGGGAGGGGATTTTGGAGCAGAGCCTATTTTAGAAGGGCTTATACAAGCTTTAGAAGAGGTAGATTTTAAACCTATTGTGGTAGGAGATAGGGATATAATCTCTTCATATATGCCCCAATACTACTTGGATAAAGTAGAAATTGTCCATGCAACTGATGTAATTGGTATGGACGAGGCTGCAACTGATGCAAGAAAGAGAAAAGAGTCTTCTATTTATAAAGCAATTGAGCTTGTAAAAGAGAAAAAGGCTCATGGAGTAGTATCTGCAGGTCATAGTGGTGCTACAATGGCGCTTGCTTCCTTAATTATAAAAAGACTTCCTCATGTAAATAAGCCAGCTTTAGCTACTTTAATGCCTCATAAAGATAGAAGAAAAACTCTTGTATTAGACGTAGGTGCTGTTACTGATTGTAAACCTTTAAATCTATATGAGTTTGGGGTAATGGGTGGAGCTTATGCCCAAGAGGTAATGGGAATTAAAAATCCAAAAATTGGTCTTTTATCTAATGGGGAAGAGGATACTAAAGGAAATGAGCTAACAAAAGAGGCATTTAAGCTAATGCAAGATATTGATGGCTTTATTGGGAATGTAGAGGGAAGAGATATATTTACTGGAAATGTAGATGTTGTTGTAACTGATGGATTTACGGGAAATGTTTTATTAAAGACAAGTGAGGGGGTTGCTCAAGCAATTATCTCTATAATGAAACAGCAGATTAATAAATCTATTCCAGCAAAAATTGGAGCTCTTTTAATGAAAAAAAGAGTATTTGCTGATTTAATAAAACAGATTGATTATGCTGAATATGGTGGAGCCCCTCTTCTTGGTATTAATGGATGTGTAATTGTAAGTCATGGAAAATCAAATGCAAAAGCCATTAAAAATGCAATTTTTCAAGCAATTAATTTTGCTTCTTCTGATATTAACAAAAAGATAGAAGAGACTTTAATAAAACATAATAACTCTTAACTCTTCTCTCTTTTTAGCTTTTAAAAGAGATCTTTTTAATAGATAAGATTAAAACTTAAACTCTTTTTTTTATAATTATAAAAAAGGCTTTATTATGAGAGAGAGAACTATTGCAATTCATGCAGGATATATTAGAGATTCTCAAAAGACAATGACACCTCCTATCTATCAGAGTACTGCTTATGCCTTTGATGATACTAATGAGGCAGCAGCTCTTTTTAATTTGGAGAAATTTGGAAATATATATACAAGACTTACAAATCCTACTGTAAAACTTTTTGAGGATAAATTTTGTGCACTTGAAGGAGGAGTTGGAGCAGTAGCTACTGCAAGTGGAACAGCTGCTATATTTTATACTATTGCAAATGTAGCCTCAAAAGGTGATAATATTTTAGTAGCTAAGCAGGTATATGGTGGAACTTCTACTATGGTAAATCATACAATAAAGCCTTTTGGTATTGAGGCAAGAAACTTTGATGTAACCTCTTTAGATGAGTTAGAGAATCTCATTGATGAGAAGACAAAATTGATTCTTTTTGAAGTATTACCAAATCCAGCTTTAGTTGTACCAGATATTGAAAAGATTGTAGAGATTGGAAAAAAGTTTAATATATTAGTAGCAGCTGATAATACAGTAGCTACTCCAATCCTTATAAAACCAATAGATTGGGGTGTTGATATTACTCTTCATAGCGCTACTAAATATGCAGGTGGTCAGGGAACCTCTCTTGGAGGAATTATAATAGAAGGTAGAAGTGCTAAAGAGAAGATAGTAGATAATGTAAGATATAAAAGATTTAATGAGGCTGATGAGAGTTATCATGGACTTGTTTATACTAAAGTAGATCATCCTCCATTTACTCTTAGAGCAAGACTTGCTCTTTTAAGAGATTTTGGAGCTGCGATGAGTCCTTTTAATGCATGGCTTTTATCTCTTGGTTTAGAGACTTTGCCTCTTAGAATGAGACAACATTCATCTTCTGCTAAAAAGATAGCTCAATTTTTATTATCTCATCCAAAAGTAGAAAGAGTTAACTATCCAGCCCTTAAAGAGTCTATCTATTATCCATTAGTAGAGAAATATTTTAAAGAGGCTATGGGAAGTGGGCTTATTAGTTTTGTTTTAAAAGATCCAAAAGATGCTTATAGAGTTGCAAATTCAACAAAAATTTTTAAAATAGCAGCAAATATTGCAGATAGTAGATCAATTATAACTCACCCAGCAAGCACAACTCATCAGCAATTATCAAAAGAGGAGTTAAAGGCAGCTGGTGTTGAAGAAGGGCTAATTAGACTTAGCATTGGATTAGAGGATGAAGAGGATTTAATAGAGGATTTAGCTCAAGCCCTAAATTAACTATTTTAGATAAAATAAGCACAAAATTTTCAAGGAGAATTCCCTAAGTGGAGATAGTTACTAAAAAGGTTCACTTTACCTCCCCTTTATATCTTGAGAGTGGAAGAATTTTAGAGCCTTATGATATAGTTTATGAGAGTTATGGAAAGTTAAATAAAAATAAAGATAATGTAATATTAGTATGTCATGCTCTAAGTGGCTCTCACCATGCAGCAGGTTTTTATAAAGGGGATAGAAAACCTGGATGGTGGGATAAGTTAATTGGTCCAAATAAAGCTCTTGATACAAATAGATATTTTGTAATTTGTACAAATACTATTGGTTCTTGCTTTGGTAGTACGGGACCTATGAGTAGAATGTACCCTTCAAATGAGAGATATAGATTAAAATTTCCAGTTATTACTATTAAAGATATGATAAAAGCCCAAAAGCAGCTATTAAGTCATCTTGGAATTTATCATCTAAAAGCCATTATTGGCGGTTCTATGGGTGGAATGCAAGCTTTACAATTTGCAGTAGATTTTCCTGGTTTTAGTGATGAAATTATTGCCCTTGCTACCACTTATGCTACCAAACCTTGGGTTATTGCTTTTAATAAAGTAGCTATGGAGGCAATTAGGAGAGATCCAAGATTTAAAGATGGAAATTATGATGTAGATGAGTTTAAGGAAGAGGGTTTAAGTGGTTTGGCAATAGGCAGAATTGCCGGACATATATCATATCTTAGTCCTCATTCTATGGATAGAAAATTTGGAAGAAGATATGTGGCTACTGATGGAATGTTTGAGCTTTTTGGTAGATATGAGGTGGAGAGATATTTAGAATATAATACAAATAACTTTTCAAGATACTTTGATCCTCTAAGTTATCTATATATAATTAAAGCAATTAATACCTTTAATTTAGCAAGAGGATATGGAAGTTTATATGATGCTATAAAGAGGATAAAAGATAGAGTTCATCTTATAAGCTTTAAGGGAGATATGCTCTTTTTCCCTGAAGAGATGGAACATATAGCAAAGATGTTAGAAAGAGAAAAAAAAGAGTTTAGCTATTTAGAGGTAGATAGTGACTATGGGCATGATGCCTTTTTAGTAGAGATAGAGAAATTTGAAGATAGAATTAAAGAGATTTTAAAGTAGGAGAAAATTATGGAAAAATCAAAAGATTTTGAAGAGCTTTTAAATGAGTGTAAAGAGTATTTAAATAGGCTTATGGATCCTCAAATTACTCTACAAGAGAGTCTAAAAATATATGAAGATGGATTAAAAAAGATAAATGAGGCTCAAAAGTTATTAGAAGAGGCAAAATTAAAGATAAAAATTATTGAAAAAGAGCAAAGTGGGGTTGGAGAGTGAAAAGTATACATATAGGAGCTCTTCAACTGCCAACTTTAGGAATGAATGCTACAAGATTGGAGTTTTATGTAAAAAATGCAAAAAAGCATGGAGCAAAAGTTTTACTATTAGGAGAGTATGTATTAAACCATTTTTTTAAAGAGTTAAATAATATGCCACGCTCAATGGTAAAAGAGCAGAGCAAAAACCATATCCAAAAATTAAAAAAGTTATCAAAAGAGTTTGATATTATATTTGTAGCTCCATATGTGGAAGTAAAGAAAAATAGATTTTTTAAAAAGATTATAAAAATATCTCCAAAATCTATTCA
>JAADEQ010000008.1 GCA_013153345.1 Campylobacterota bacterium
TAGAGATATAATAATTTACTCTTTAGAGGATATTTTAATAAAAGATATGTTTAAAAACCACACAATTTTGGGGAATTTTGAAGATTTAATCTCTACTAATAAAGCCTATAATATCGCAATTGTTGGGGATAGCCTTTTGGCTATTGGGCTTATATATCATATTGCAATTTTATCAAATCTTCCAAATGAGAACAGACTTAATCTCTATTTAATCAATAAAGATGCAACAAAGTTTTTAGATAGAGTCAAAAAGCAATTTAGCAATATTGAAAGAATTGGGCATCTAAATTTGATTGCTTATGAGCTTGATAGCAACTCATTAAGCTTTTATAAAGATATGATTTGGAAAAAAGAGAATTTGACTAATATATTTATTGTGGATGATGATGAGAGTAAAAACTTAGATATTGCAATAAACCTTCAAGATACAACCTATCCTTTAGAGAGTGCAAAAGATAAGTTAAAGACAAAGATTATCTTTGCAATCTACAACGATTTGGGAATTAGCCAAAAGATAGATAAAAACCAAGGGGTATTTAGAAGCTTTTATACTTTTGCAAATCTCAAAAAGGTTATTAACTCAAAAAATATTATTGATGAGGAGCTTGATTTAATTGCAAAGCTAATTCACTTCTCTTATTTAGGAGAAAAAGAGATTGATAAAGAGAAGCTAAATCAAAAGTGGCTTGAGCTTGATTTTTTTAAAAGAGACTCCAATAGAGCCCAAGCTCTTCATATTGATATTAAACTATTAGCTTTGGGGCTTAAAAAACAAAAAAGCTCTAAACCACTAAAAGAGCTATTAACTATTAACCAAAAGATTTTTAAAGAGACCATAAAAATTGAAGAGAAAGATAAAGAGTTTCCAAAGGAGTTTAATACTCTTCTATCAAAACTTGCAAGGGCTGAACATAATAGATGGAGTGCTTTTCACTATCTTAATGGATGGGATTATTGCAAGAGTAGAGATGATAAAGCAAAAAGGCACAACTGCTTACTCCCTTTTAGTAGATTTACTACTAAAGAGCAAAAAGAGACTTATAGATATGATATTGACTCAATCCAAAATATTCCAATATATTTGGCTCATGCAGGATATGAGATTAAAAGAGAGGAGGGGAGTTAGATTTTCTCTTTTACATTGCTTAGCTCTTGCAGATAGTCTGAGATTTGAATTAGACTAAAGGTTACTAAAAATAAAAAAAGTCCTGGAAAAAAGCTAACCCACCAAGCAATCTCCATTACAGACTTTCCATCACTTAAAATTGAACCCCAGCTCATATTTGGGGGAGTAATTCCAAGGCCAAGATAGCTTAGTCCACTTTCAGCTAAAATTGCACCACTTACTCCAAAAGAGAAGCTAACAAAAAATATAGGTCCAAGCAGAGGAAGAAAATATTTAAAAATTATCGTTTTTGTTGGCACCTTTGCTACTTTTAAGATTTTAATGAAAGGTTTTGAGGCAATCTGATAGCTTTGTGAGCGAATTAGCCTTGCTGTTCCCATCCAGCCAGTTATGGCAATTACTACAATTAAAATTAAACTTGAAGCCTCAATATAACTAACTAGTGTCAATAGAAGAAAAAAAGTTGGAAAGGTTAAAAATAAATCTACAATAAAAACAAAGCTCTTATCCCACCATCCCTTAAAATATCCAGCAATAACTCCATAAATTAAACCAATTAAAGAGGCAATTACTGCTGAGCCAACTCCAATTATAATAGAGATTTGCCCCCCTTTTATTACTCTTGCAAGCAGATCTCTTCCAAGTCTATCGGTTCCAAATGGATGAGCAAGACTTGGGGGGGCCAAGATTGCATCTTTATTAAACTCATATGGAGAGACTTGATAGATAAATGGACCTAAAAAGGTAATTAATAAAATAAAGATTAATATTGCAATTGCAATTTTTGGTGCTTTAACTCTCTTCATCTTCTTCTTTTAATTTATAATATGTAAGTGCGCTCTTTCCAAATTTTCTAAATTTAATCTTTTGTAGCTTACCAATATTTTGAGGCAACTCAACACTACTCATATGCTCAACTATTACATATTTTACAAAATCATCTTTTATTTTTTTAATTAGATTAATTATCTTTTCATAAATATCTTCCATTCCTTCTCTAATGCTAAATGGAGGGTCTAAATAGAATATTGTTGGCTCATTTTTTGCTTTTAAATCTTTATATATCATATCAAAAAGCTCAAAAATATCCCCATTATAGGCAGTTGAATTTTTAGAATCGATATTTTGGATGTTTTTTTGCAAAATCTCATAGATATTTCTATCTTTTTCAATAAAAATTGCTCTTTTTGCACCTCTGCTAAGAGCCTCAAGTCCAACTGAGCCACTTCCTGCAAAGAGTTCTACAAAATTAGAATCAACAACATCAAAAGCAATTGTATTAAATAAAGATTCTCTAAGAATTGACTTTGAGCTTCTTGTTATATCAGCTGAAGGAATTAAAATCTGTTTTCCTTTATATTTTCCAGCAATAATTGGAGTTTTAAAAGTTTTTATTTTATTTTTTGCCACCTATTCACTCCATTTTGGAACTTCACATTTTTGATTAAATTTTTCTAGCTCCTCATTTGATGGTTGCTCAATTAGTGTTGCATTACATAAACTTGAATCGGTTGGCTGGACTTGAGAGCTATTTGTGCAGCCAATAAAAAATAGGGCAAATAGACCAAATATATATCTCATAAAAAGCTCCTTTTTTAGAGCTTATTATACAATAATTTTTAAAGAAAAGAGTAGGGGAGTTAAATATTAGCTTTACTTTTTACAAACTCCTCCATCTCTGCAACAATTGGCTCAAGTTCTCTTTCTGCATCAATTACTTTTAAAAGCCCTCTGTTTGTATAGAAATCTTGAATCTCTTTTAGTGGCTCATTATAAATTTTCATTCTATTATAAAACACCTCTTCATTATCATCGCTTCGCTGCTCCCCTTCAGCCGCTTCTGCTGCGCGTCCAAGTATCCTTTGTTTTGCAACCTCTTCGCTAACTCTTGCCTCAATTACAGAAAGAAGCTCTATTTCATCTTCATTTTGAAGCAGTTTATCAAACTCAACCATCTGCTCAACACTTCTTGGAAACCCATCAATTATAACCACATCTTTTGGAGCATTTTTAATTGCACTTAAAATTGTATTTAAGACTATCTCAAGTGGTACAAGCTCTCCTTTTGAGATATAGCTATCAATCTTTTGTCCAAGTTCACTTCCACTTGCAACTTCAGCTCTTAACATATCTCCTGTTGAGTAGTGAACAATATCTTCACTATTTCTTTTTGCAATTAAACTTGCATCTGTTGTCTTTCCGCTACCTGGAGCTCCAATTATAAAAAAAAGCTTTTTCATTATCCTTCCTTTGTTATATTTTTTCTAATTC
This sequence comes from Campylobacterota bacterium, assembly GCA_013153345.1. Taxonomy (GTDB): domain Bacteria; phylum Campylobacterota; class Campylobacteria; order Campylobacterales; family Sulfurovaceae; genus JAADEQ01. Next base: position 3,398 of record JAADEQ010000008.1, read on the forward strand.
TAAGTCCCAACTCTTTTAGCTGCTCTAAATCAACTGGTGATGGAGCCTGAGTTAATAGACATTGAGCTTTTTGAGTCTTTGGAAATGCAATAACATCTCTAATGCTATTTGTTTTTGCTAAAAGCATAATAAGTCTATCAAATCCAATTGCAAATCCACCATGAGGAGGAGCGCCATATTTTAGTGCATCAAGCAAGAAACCAAATTTCTCTTGAGCCTCTTCTTTATCAATTCCTAATATTTTAAAAATCTCTTCTTGAATCTCTTCTTTATGAATACGAATGCTTCCACCACCAAGCTCAACTCCATTTAATACAATATCATAAGCAATTGATTTAATTTCTTCAATATCGCTATATTCTAATTTGCCATCTTCATTTAGCTTTGGCATTGTAAAAGGGTGGTGAAGCGCTTTAACTTTTCCATCTTCAATCTCAAACATTGGAAAATCAACAACCCAAACAAATCTATACTCATCTTCATTTATAAGATTCATAAGCTCTGCAAGATACAATCTAAATCTTCCCATATAATCTAATACTAATTTCTTTTCACCAGCTCCAAAAAATACAACATCACCAACTTTTAAATCGCATCTTTTAATAATCTCATCCAAATCTTCTTGGCTAAAAAATTTAGTCAGTGGCCCCTTTAGCCCCTCTTCTTTTACTTGAAAATATCCTAAGCCCTTTGCTCCAAATTTTCTTACATAATCTTCAAAACCTTTCATTTGGCGTTTGCTAAAGATATTATCACCATTTGGAACCTTTAGAGCTTTTATTCTATTTTTCTTTCTATCTTTTGCAATTTCACTAAAAATCTCATTGCTTGAGCGCTCAAAAATATCAATAACATCAACCATTGCTAAATCAAATCTCAAATCTGGCTTATCTGAGCCATATTTCTCCATTGCCTCATCATATGTAATTCTCTCAAACTTCTTAGGAACCTTATCGCCAAGCCCAACCTCATTAAAAATATCTTTAATTAGCTGCTCTGCAACTGCTATTACATCATCTTGAGTACAAAAGCTCATCTCAACATCAATTTGAGTAAACTCTGGCTGTCTATCTGCTCTTAAATCTTCATCTCTAAAACATTTTGCAATCTGAAAATATCTATCAAATCCACTCACCATTAAAAGCTGCTTAAATAGCTGTGGAGATTGAGGAAGAGCATAAAACTCCCCTGGAAATACACGACTTGGCACTAAATAATCTCTTGCTCCTTCTGGAGTAGATTTTGTTAATACCGGAGTTTCAACCTCTAAAAAACCTTGTTTTGATAAAGAGTTTCTTGCCCCAATTGCTGCTTTTGAGCGAAGTTTAAAGATATTATGCATTTTTGGGGTTCTTAAATCTAAATATCTATATTTTAAACGAATCTCCTCATTTACCTTTTCATCTCCTAAATCAAAAGGCATTGGTAGAGATTTATTCTCAATCTTTAGCTCTTTTACAACAATTTCAACTTTTCCTGTCTTTAATTTTGGATTCTCTAGCCCTTCTCCTCTTGCTCTAACAACTCCTTTTGCAATCACTACATATTGGTCTCTCACCTCATCAGCCACTTTATGAGCCTCTTTGCTATCAGCTGGGTCACAAACTAATTGAACTACTTCGTCATTATCTCTCATATCAATAAATATTACACCTCCATGGTCTCTTCTGCTTGCAACCCAACCAGCAACCACAACCTCTTGTCCAATTAGCTCCTCGTTAATCTCAGCACAATAGTGTGTTCTCACTTCTTTTCCTATTTTTTAAATTTTTTGATGCGATTATAACTAAAGATATCTTAGAAGAGGGGAGAGGTTAACTCTTTTTTCTAACTATTTTTGCCCCTAACTTTTGAAGTTTCTCTTCAAGTCTATCATATCCTCTATCAAGATGATATATTCTTCTAATTCTAGTTGTTCCTTTTGCAGCAAGTGCAGCAATTACTAATGCAGAGCTTGCTCTAAGGTCTGTTGCCATAACATCAGCTCCAATTAACTCATCTACTGGCTTTATTGCTGCAACATTTCCCTTTAGCCAAATATCAGCTCCAAGGCGGTTTAGCTCACTTACATGCATAAAGCGGTTTTCAAAAAGGCGCTCCTCAATTAAACTCTCTTCATCAGCTAATGTTGCAACTGCCATAAATTGAGCCTGCATATCTGTTGGAAAGCCGGGATATTCAGCTGTTACAATATTTACTTTTTTGAGCTGTTTTGGTGGTTTTATTGTAAGAGTTGTTGAGGTTGGATTTTCAAAACTACACCCCATATCTTCGAGCTTATCAATTGTGGTTTGTATATGCTCAATATTAATATTTTTTAATGTTAGCTCAGAGTAGGTAATAGCTCCCATACACAAGTAGGTTCCAGCCTCAATCCTATCTGGAATAACTTCAATTGGCTCTTTAAAATGCAAAGGCTCACCTCCTGTTCCATGCACCTTTAGTTTTGAAGTTCCAATTCCTTCAACTTTAGCTCCTCCCATATTAAGCATTTGTGCAAGTTGAACAACTTCTGGCTCTCTTGCTGCATTTACAATCTCAGTTACTCCATTTGCCATTGCTGCAGCCATTAATGCATTTTCAGTTCCTCCAACTGTTACCTTATCAAAGATTATCTTTGCTCCTCTAAGACCCTCTTGTGGAGCTTTAGCTACAACATACCCTTGCTCTAATTTAACCTCAGCTCCCATCGCCTCAATTGCTTTTAGGTGCAAATCAATTGGTCTTTGTCCAATTGCACAACCTCCAGGAAGGCTAACTGAAGCCTCTTTAAAGCGGCTAAGAAGAGGCCCTAGAACCAAAATTGAAGCTCTCATTTGAGAGACAATCTCATAAATTGCTTTTGTTGAGTTGATATTTGCACAATTTATTCTGGCTTGATGATTATCATACTCAACCTCAGCCCCAAGCATCTTTAAAAGCTTTAAAAGGGTCTTTATATCAACCACATCAGGAAGATTTTTTAAAATTACATCTTTATCACTCAAAATTGTAGCAGCAATTAGAGGCAAAGCTGCATTTTTAGCTCCGCTAATTACTACCTCTCCGTTTAATTTATGCTGTCCTTCAACTTCTAAATAGTCCATTTTACCATCCATTAAAAATTTTTTAGATAATTATACAATAAGAATGTTTTTTATTAGTTAATATATTTCATCGATTTTAAAATATTAAAAAATTTATCAAATAATCATATTAAGTAATGAAAAGATTAATATTTTTAGATATATTTAATAAAAAATCTGCTATTGTAATAGTTAAAGAATATGAAGTAGGATTATTTAATTATTTTGGGGGCATTATGAGTGTAAGTGTCGAGAGACTGCGTGAAGTAAATAAGAGGCTAAAAGAGAAACTTGCTCAAAGAGAGAGCGGGGAAGCACAATTTACAATAGATGCTAAAAACTTAGTAGACTCAAGCTCAGTAGAGAGTGTTAATAAAAAACTTCTTGATAAGATTCCCCCTTCACTTGCAAAGACTATTGAGATAGATGAGACTTCAGATAGAGCTAGACTTCAAAATTTAGTAAAACTTCTTGAACTTTATAGAAAGCTTGAAATTAATAAAAAGGCTCCCGAATTGGATAAGTTGTTTATATATAAGGCTATGAATATTAGTGGAATTGGACTAAAGGAGGAGGATTTTGGAGAGATTAGAGAGGGGAAGTATGTGCAAATTATTGCAATTACCTATGAGCCAGATAAAAGCGGAAAGAAAAAAGCAAAAAATATCTCTTTGGGATATTTTGGAAAGGCTGAGACTCTTTCAAAAGATTTTAAGAATGAGATTATTGAGTTTGTGTTGAGGTGGAGATATGAAAAGGCTTTTCAAAATTTAAAACATTATAAGGTATTATTGAGCCGATTAAAATAAAATTTACTTTTTTTGGATACAATTTCAATAAAAAAAGGTGAGTTATGAGTATAAAACCAGATTTAGAAGCGCTTTTGATTCAATTAGAATATCCTGTAAATGATGCTACCCTAAAGCAGATGGAGGCAATTGCAAATAATACTAAAGATTTCTCTAAGTTTGCAAAACATATCATCTCTTTAAATGATGAGCTCAAAAAGATAGGTGCAGCTGTTGCTATGTCTAACTCAAAAAGTTATCTAAAAATTAAACTTCCTGAAGAGAATAGTGATAAGGTAGAAGAGTTTGAAGAGATTGTAAAGCACTGGGCAGATAAATATAAAATTAAACTTGAAAAAGTAGAAGGGAAGAATACCTACTATATTCTTGGTCAACACCTAGATTAATGCCTCTTTCTAATCTAAATAGTGAGCAGCTAGAGGCTGCTACTACTTCATTTGGAAAAAATCTTATTATTGCAAGTGCGGGAACTGGAAAAACTTCAACAATTGTTGGAAGGATTGCGTATCTTTTAAAAAAAGGTATAGAGCCAAATAGAATTTTACTTTTGACCTTTACAAATAAAGCTGCTGCAGAGATGGTTGCACGATTAAAGAGATATTTTGATAGCTCTATTATTGATAAGATTGAAGCTGGAACTTTTCATGCTGTCTCTTATAGGTGGCTTAGGGAAAGAGAGCCAAATTTAACTCTAAAGCAGCCAAAGGAGTTAAAGACTCTTTTTAAGAGTATATATGAAAAGAGAGCTTTTCATCAAATTGGTTTGGAGAAAGAGCCATTTTCTGCTGCATATTTATATGAGCTTTACTCTTTGTTTCAAAATAGTGGATATGAACATTTTGATGAGTGGATGAAAAAGAGATATAGTGAACATGAAGAGCTATTTGATATATATGAGGATATAATTGAGGAGTTTGAGGCTACAAAAAAAGAGTTTGGGTTTGTATCTTTTAATGACCTATTGATATTGATGATTGAGAGTTTGAAAAGAGAGCCTAAGGAGTTTGATGAGGTCTTAGTGGATGAGTATCAAGATACAAACTCTTTACAGGAGAAGTTTATAAACTCTATTAATAGTAAATCTCTATTTTGTGTAGGAGATTATGACCAAAGTATTTATGCTTTTAATGGGGCAAATATTGAAAATATTGCAACCTTTTCCAAAAGATATAAAGATGCAAAAGTATTTTCTTTATCGACCAACTATCGTTCCACAAGATATATTTTGGAGTTGGCTAATAGGGTGATTGAATATAATGAGAGAATATATCCTAAAAAGCTTAGGGTGGGGCGAAAAGATAAGGGAAATTTGCCAAAGCTTTTGATATATGAGACACTATTTGAGCAATATAGCTCTATTGCAACTCTTATAAAAAATAGCTCAACTAACTATCAAGATATAGCTATAATTTTTAGAAATAACTCAAGTGCGGATGGGATTGAAGCAGCTTTAAGAGAGCTAAATATTCCTTGTAAAAGGAGGGGAGGGGTTAGCTTTTTTGATGCCAAAGAGATAAAGTTTATTATTGATATATTAACTCTTTTAGAAAACCCAAAAGATTTGATGGCTTTTATTCATATATTTGAGTATGCTAAAAATATTGGTGCTGCACTTTCAAAAGATATATTTAACTCATTAATACATTTTGGAGAGGGAGATTTATATAAAGGGGTGGTTGAGCTATTTTTT
>JAADEQ010000031.1 GCA_013153345.1 Campylobacterota bacterium
AGATATATTCACCAGCGCCTTTTAAACTCTAATCAGTTTGAGATTGCAAATCAGATTAAGAAGAAGAATATAGATTTTATCTATAAGGTTACTAAAGGTAACTTTAGAGAGTGTAGTAAGTTGATGTATACTACTTTTGAGATATATCAATATTATGAAAAGCATGACCCATCTCAGTTTAGTAGAGATAAGTTCTCTCAGAAATTTTTGGAGATGGCTGCAATTGCAATAGGAGCGATAGATGTATGATATTCCCGAACTTGAGAAAAAGTGGAGAAAATATAAACGAAAGCAATTAAAAAAGCCAATTTTATTTACTCTATTTTTGCTACTTCTTGGAGTCTCTGCCTATACCACCTATCTTACCTATTTTAACTCTACTAAGATAAATAATAAAGTTGCGTTAAATAATAAAGATGCTCCCCCTAAGAGAGAGCCTTTAAAGCAGCAAGAGAGTAAAGAGGTGGTTGTTGTCTCTAAACCTCAGCCAAAAGAGGAGCAAGCAATTATTATTGAAAAGACTCCAATTATAGTAGAGAGTCCAACTCCTTCTCCTAAACCTATTAAAAAGCCTCAAGAGCCAGTAATTGATTTAGCAAATGCAACTATTTTTGAACCCAAAGTGCAAGAGGAAGAGATTAGAGTAATAGGCTTTGATGATAAAGAGAAGAGAGAGATTACTAAAAAGTATGAAGATATCTTAATTCCAAAGCAGAGCACTAAAGAGATTAAAGAAAAAGAGATGATAAAAGAGATTGAGGAGAGATTTAAAGCTACTCAAGACCCAAAAGATTCATTATGGCTTGCAAAATATTATTATAAGAAGGGAGATTACGCAAAAGCGGAGCTTTGGGCAATTAATACTAATAATATTGATGGAGAGATTGAGGAGAGTTGGCTTATTTTTGCTAAGGCAAGAGCTAAACAGGGCCATAGAGTCGATGCAATTAAAGTTCTACAATCTTATTATGAGGAGACAAATTCAGCAAAAGCAAAGGAGCTTTTAGATAAGCTACGAAGAGGAAAACCTTTTAAATAAGTTCGTAGAATGAAGGCATTGATAAAAGAGCTGATTAAAAATGGATTAATAGATAAAGATAAATTTTTAGAGTTTGCATCAAAAAATAGAGATAAACTATATTTAGGTGCGTTAGTAGAGAATAATCTAATTAAAAAAGATGACCTATATGAGTATTTAAGTATTAAGCTTCGCAAAGGGGAGCTTAGCTTTCAAGAGATTGAGGATTTAAAAAATGAGGATATAGAGGTTGTTGAGCTTCTTCAATATTTTGCCAAAAAGTATAATTTAGAATATATTGATTTAGATAAAAAAGAGATTGATGCCTCCTTGCTTAGTAAAATTTCTACCTATGTATTATTAAAAAATGAAGCCTTAGTTATAGAAGAGGATGATTTAAGTGTTTTAGTGGTAATGAGTGACCCCTTTAATATGGCTGCTCAAGATGCAATTGCAAGATATTTCCCCAATAAAATTTTAAAGGTTGGAATCTCTCTTAGCTCCTTAATTAAGGAGAAGCTTTTACAAATTGAGACATATGACTCTTTAAGAAAGTATGTAGCTGAGATTAAAGAGGATTTAAAAAGAACTGAGAATATTGAAGAGAAAAATGATTCACCAGCAGTATTAAAATTAATTGATTTAATTTTGAAAAGCTCAATTGTTGGAAGGGCAAGTGATATCCATATTGAGGTTACTGAGAAAAATACCATTGTTAGAGATAGAGTTGATGGGATGTTGCAACAGAAATTTATATTTGATAAAGAGGTCTTTGGCCCTCTTGCTTCAAGAATAAAGCTTTTATCAAATTTAGATATTGCGGAGAAAAGAAAACCTCAAGATGGAAGGTTTAGTGCAACAATTGCTGGAAAGGAGTATGATTTTAGGGTATCAACTCTTCCAACCTTAATTGGGGAATCAATTGTTTTAAGGATTTTGGATAAATCTAAGACTCTAATTACCCTTGAAGATATGGGTATGAATGAGATAAATTATAATAAGTTTAAAAAGGCTATTAATACTCCATATGGAATTGTATTAGTAACTGGACCAACAGGAAGTGGTAAGACTACAACTTTGTATGCTTCATTAAATGCTATAAAGAGCGTTAAAGATAAGATAATTACGGTTGAAGACCCAGTTGAGTATCAAATGAGTGGGATTCAGCAGGTGCAAGTTAATAATGCAGCTGGTCTTACCTTTGCTGCTGCTTTAAGAGCAATTCTTAGACAAGACCCAGATAAGATTATGATTGGGGAGATTAGAGATACAGAGACTTTAAGAATTGCTGTTCAAGCAGCAATGACAGGGCACTTGGTTCTTTCAACACTTCATACCAATGATGCAATCTCAGCAGTATTTAGAATGGTTGATATGGGGATTGAGAGCTATTTGGTAAGTGGGTCACTAATTGCTATTCAAGCTCAAAGATTAGTTAGAAAGATATGCCCTTATTGTAAGACTCAAACTCAAATTAGTGGTTCTGTTTTTCAAGAGATTAAAGATTTTCTTCCAGCAGATAAAAAGCCAATATTTTATAAAGGGGCTGGGTGTAGACATTGCAATAATAGTGGATATGCAGGAAGGGAGATGATTTCAGAAGTTTTGAGTGTAAGTAATGAGATTTCTAGAATGATTGCTAATGAGGCAACTCAAGAGCAGATTCAAGAGCAGGCTAATAAAGAGGGGTTTGTCTCTATGTTTCAAGATGGAATCTTAAAAGCACTTGAAGGAAGAACAACAATTGATGAAATCTTTAGAGTAGCAAGGTTGTAAGATGTATTTTTTGGTTGAGTATATATATAGAGGTAGAAAAGATAATATGGTTGTAAAGGCTAAAAATAGATTTGAGGCCTCAGCAGTTGCCAAAAGAAATAATAAAGATATTGTAGTAATTAATATTGAAGAGACTGCTGCTCCTTTATCAGAGGTATTTGAGAATTTAAAAAAAGAGTTTATTAAGAAGTTTAATAAAAAGCTAAATATAGAAGAGAAAATCTCAATTATTAGACAAATTGCAGTAATGACTGATGCTGGAATTCCAATTAATGATGTTTTAGAGGATATTGTAAAAAATAGTAGTAATCCAGCAGTAAAGGAGATTTTTGGAGCAGTAGTAAATGATATTAATGCTGGAAAGAGTATGTCTCAAGCTCTAGAGCCTCATAAAGAGGCGATGGGGCATATTGTTATGGCAATGACAAAGCTTGGAGAGACAACAGGAAATTTCCCAGAAGCTTACCATCAATTAGCCAATATTTTAGAGAGTATTAGAGATAATAGAAATAAGTTTATGAAGGCAATTAGATACCCAATAACCGTTATCTCTGCTTTAGTAATTGCCTTTGTGGTTGTTATTATTGTGGTTGTGCCAAAGTTTAAAGATATCTTTAAGGAGCTTGGAGCAGATTTACCATTAGCAACTAAATTTCTTTTGGCTGTTGAGAGTTTTTTTAGAAACTATGGGGTCTTTATTGTGCTATTTTTAGTTGGCTTGGTCTTTGTAGTTAGATATCTATATAAAAATAATGAAGCCTTTAGATATCAAGTTGATAAGATTTTAGCCAATCCAAAATTTTATCTAATAGGGGATATTGTATATTTATCAAATATGTATAGTTATACACTTGTATTTGGAGCTTTGGTTAAGGCTGGAATTCCAGTATCTGAGGCTCTTAATACTGCAATTGGGGTTGTTGAGAATAGATATATTAGAAAAGAGCTTGAGAGTATTAATATTAATATTGGAAGAGGGATGAGTCTTTCAGAGGCTTTTGAGCAAACGGGTCTATTTGAGAATATGTTGTTGCAAATGATTAGAGCAGGGGAGAGTAGTGGACAGCTTGATAGGATGTTAGAAAAGGTTAGAGATTATTATAATATGAGATTCCAAAACCTAGTTGATAATCTTTCAGCTTATATTGAGCCAATAATGATTGCTCTAATTGCAGGATTGGTATTGTTGTTAGCACTTGGAATATTTATGCCAATGTGGGATTTAGGAAAGGCTGCTCAAGGAGGATAAAGAGCCTCCTTTTAAGAGCAGATTTATCTCTTACTATTTTAGTCTTATTAAAACACTATCTCGATGAGCTGTTAACCCTTCAAGCTCTGCTATTAGGGCACACTCTTTTCCTATCTCTTCAATTCCCTTTTTACTCATTGCAATAATTGAGCTCTTTTTTAAGAAGTGTTCAACACTTAATGGAGAGTAAAATTTTGCTGTTCCTCCAGTTGGTAGAGTATGGTTTGGTCCAGCAATATAGTCTCCAATTGGCTCAGGTGTATACTCTCCTAAAAAGATTGCTCCAGCATGTTTAATCTTATCAAGTAGCTCAAATGGCTCTTTGGTAATAATCTCTAGATGTTCAGGTGCAATCTCATTCATCAAATCAACTGCCTCTTGGATATTTGTAGTAATAATAATAGCGCCTCGTTGATTGATAGATTTTGATGCAATCTCTTTCCTATCGAGCTTCTCTAAAAACTCTTTGACTTTTTTCTCCACTTCATTAGCAAGTTTAGCAGAAGGAGTAATTAATATGGAGCTTGCCATCTCATCATGCTCTGCTTGAGATAGAAGGTCAATTGCAATAAAATCTGCTCTTGCACTCTCATCTGCAATAACTCCAATTTCGCTTGGTCCAGCTATCATATCTATATTTACATCTCCATAGACTAGCTTTTTTGCTGTCGCTACAAATATATTTCCCGGCCCTGTTATTACATCAACTTTTGGAATAGTTTGGGTTCCATAAGCCATTGCTGCTATAGCACTTGCTCCTCCAACTTTATATACCTTTTTTAATCCACAAAGGTGGCAAGCAGCTAGCAAAAGCTCATTTAGCTCATTATTAGGAGCTGGCGTGCAAACAATAATCTCTTTTACTCCAGCTACAATTGCTGGAATGGCATTCATTAATAAAGAGCTTGGATAGGCTGCTTTACCTCCTGGAATATAAAGGCCAGCTCTATCAACTGGTGTTACCTTCTGACCCAATATATTTCCATTTTCCTCTTTGTAGCTCCAGCTTTTTGGCATCAGCTTTTGGTGATAGGCTTTTATTCTCTCAAATGCTAGTTTTAGAGCCTCTTTTACCTCTTTATCTAAATTATCATAGGCTCTTTTCATCTCTTCAGGAGCTACTTCTAAATCCTTATCACTAACTGGCTGCCACCCATCAAATTTTGCAATTTGAGCTTTAAGAGCGCTATTTTTACTCTCTTTTATCTCTTTAATAATCTCTTCTACAACTTTACTTACCTCTTCAATATCCATCTTTCCACGCTCTAAAATCTCTTTAAACTCATCTTTAAAGTTGCTATTTGCGCTGTTTAATATCTTCATATCTCTTCTCCAAATCTTTTTTTATATCGCTTTAACATTGTCATATTTCCTAATAATCCCCCTTGGTGTATATAAAGAAGATTAGGAAATAGCTCTTTATGCTCTAATAGTGTAATCCACCCCTTTGGGTCATATAGTAAATCAAACTCAACACCTATATGTTGTTGTAATTCTAACCAAATTTTATAAAACTCTTTATAGAGTCTCCCAAAGCGGTAGCGCTTTTTGCTCTCTAATATTATTGGAAATATATTAGGGTTAGATTCAAGTTTTAAAAACTGCTCTTTTAAATAGTTACTATCTCCAACACAAGCAGTTGTGTAGACTTGAGATTTATTATTTAGCTCCTTTAGCGCTTTTGATAAAAACAAAGCAGTAGTTCCAGTTCCTGATGGCAAAAATATTTGAAAACTCTTATTATTGGTTTGTTCAATAATCTCTTTTGCTAGCTCTTTAATTCCAATAAATGCCTCTTTTGTAGCAATCCCTTCATTAATTAATATCTCATCTTTATCTATTTGAAGATTTTCATATCCTTCAATTATCTTTGCTCCCTTTAAAAGAGTTAATTGATAATTTCCATCACTCTTCTCTTTTAAAGATGGAGGAATATGGTGAGCATAATATCTAAAGTTTATCCCTTTAGCTTTTGCAAATACTGCCAAAGAGTACATTGCATTTGATTGAATTGAACCATAACTTACAATAGTTTTAATATTAGAAGGGAGGTTATTGATATAATAAGAGATTTTTCTAGCCTTATTTCCACTAAAGTGAGGACTAATCAAGTCATCTCGCTTTAGTAGAAACTTTAGCCCCTTAAAGTTATGCTCCTCAATAGGAGTTGGAAGATTAAATATTAGCATCTTCTATATTCCCTCCAAAGGAGGAGAGAGTTAATATCTATTGATACAATTTAACTCTTCAAAAGCTCTAACGACTCTATCTCTCATAGACTCTTCACCAGCTCTTAGCCATTTTCTTGGGTCGTAATATTTCTTATTTGGTTTATCTTCACCCTCTGGGTTTCCAATTTGGCTTTGGAGATAATCTTTATATTTTTGTGCATAATCTTTTACTCCACTCCAAAAAGCCCACTGGGTATCGGTATCAATATTCATCTTAACAACCCCATAGCTAATTGCTTCACGAATCTCTTCTAAAGATGAGCCGCTCCCGCCATGAAATACAAAATTAACTGGTTTTGGTGGAGTATTAAACTTTTCTTCAATATATTTTTGAGAGTTATAAAGAATCTTTGGCTCAAGCTTTACATTTCCTGGCTTATATACTCCATGCACATTACCAAATGAGGCTGCTATTGTAAATCTTGGAGAGATTTTACTAAGCTCTTCATATGCATATGCTACCTCTTCTGGCTGAGTATATAAAGCTGAGTTATCAACTCCCGTATTATCTACTCCATCCTCTTCTCCACCAGTAATTCCAAGCTCTATCTCAAGAGTCATTCCAAGCTCATCAAGCTTTTTAAGATACTCTTTTGAGGTTTTTATATTCTCTTCAATTGGCTCTTCTGATAAATCAATCATATGAGAGCTAAATAGAGGATGACCATACTTTTTAAAGTGTTCAATGCTAGCTTCAATTAATCCATCAACCCAAGGAAGAAGCTTTCTTGCAGCATGGTCAGTATGAAGAATCACTGGAATACCATAAGCTTTAGCAACATTGTGGATATGAAGTGCTCCACTAATTGCTCCAAGAACATCAGCATTTGGTGCTTTTAATCCTTTTCCTGCAAAGAAGCTAGCTCCGCCGTTACTAAATTGAATAATAACAGGAGAGTTAACCTTTGCAGCCGCCTCTAAAACTGCATTAGCCGAGTTTGTTCCAACAACATTTACTGCTGGAAGTGCAAACTCATTCTCTTTTGCAATTTCAAATATCTTTTGGAGATTATCTCCCCACACAATCCCCGGCTCTACAAAGTCAGAAATCTTTTGACTCACCTTCTATCCCTTTTATTGGTTTATTTTAAAACCTGAATTTTTGCTCTTTTAATTAATCTATCTATTACTTTTTTCTGTCTTAACTGAATTTTTATAAAGTTTTTAACTTTGCTATATGGAAGAATTTTTCCGTTCTTTTTAAATAGATGCTTATTTTTATTATAAAATCTTCTTGCCTCTTTATCGCTTACTTTTATATTTTTAATCTTTTTAGCAAGCCAAGCATTTGCGATAATTAAATCTCTTTCTCTTTTTGGAATCTCTTTATAAGCTCTTCTTATAACTAGCTTATCAATCCCAATTCTTTTAATAACCTCTTTTTTATCTTTTGGGCTGAGCTGAGAATATTTTACCTTACCTTTAGTTAATACCTTAAGAAGCCTATTTGCCTCTTTTTCATAAATTGGAATCCCATTAACCTTTCCAATCACTTTTGCAGAAGCTGCAAAGGTTGAAAGTGATAAAACCACAAACAGCGTCATCAAAATTTTTTTCATTAAATCTCCTTAAAAGTATGGTTATTAAACCCTCTTATGGGGTTCAATAACTCTAATTATAACCCAAAATTATAAATAAATTGTAAATAGTTTTTATTTAGCTCCCTTTTTTTCAGGAGTCTTTAAGTTAATTTCAATTTTTGCCTCTTTTTTAGCCTTATCAATTGTCTCTTTTATCAATTTTTTAAACTCTTCCTCTTTTTTTCTACTAATTATAGACTCTTTTACCTCCTCAAAAGGGGTAATTGTAGCTGGCTTTTTATCTTCTACATATATAACGTGGTATCCAAATTGAGTCTTAACTGGTTCAGTAGTAATCTCTCCTTTGTTCAATTTAAAAGCAGCCTCCTCAAAAGGTTTTACCATTTGACCTCTTGGAAAGTAGCCTAAATCTCCACCACTTTTACCACTTGGCCCAGTAGATTTGCTCTTTGCTAGCTCAATAAATTTTTTCTTAAGTTCTTCTCCTTTTAATCCTTTTAGCTCATCAATAATCTTTTGAGCCTCCTCTTTTGTCTTTACTAAAATATGTCTTGCGTGAATAGTTTCAGGCTTTTTAAACATCTCTTTATTCTCTTGATAAAACTTATTTGCCTCAGAGTCAGAGACTAGGGTCTTATTATATAGCTTATCCATCCAAACTTTAATTAGCAAATCTTTTTTATAGTTTTCTAGAGCTCTTTTATACTCCTCATCTTTTTCAATACCATCTTTTTTTGCTGCCTCTACAAGAAGCTCTCTTTCAATTAATCTATCAAGTAGCTCCTTTTTTTGCTCATCTGTTAGCTTATCAAAAGATGTTCTACTATTTTTTAAGATAAAATCTACATTAGATTTAGTAATTGGCACCCCATTAATTGTTGCTAATACCTCATCTGCAACTAGTGAAGTTGAGAAGATTGCTGAGACTATCAATGCACTCTTTAAAATTTTCATAAATTCTCCTTAAATTAAACTTTTAATGATAGTATACTAACCATATTTATAATTATAGATTAAATAAAAGGATTTTTTGTGCAAAAAGTAAAACTTGC